>JBARVS010000115.1:0-5008 GCA_049646385.1 Phormidesmis sp.
ATCTCCGCCGCCTTATCCGGCACCGCCGCCGCCGCCGCTGTGGGCTTCGCTAGAGCACCAACTTCAATGAACGTAGCAATAGGGTCAGGTTTTGCCATAATTTCAGCCAAAAAAAAGGGGCAAGCCGCCGCGAAAACGCTCCCTATTTCTGAGCAGCCACGGCTTTTGAAAGGCGCACACTGGCCCGTCACATCTTTTAAGGTAGCACCCCAAACCCCAAATAAATACATTTATTTGGGTTAAACTAAATATCAGACTAAAAATATAGACTGGCAAATTACGGTATGATAAAACCTAATACCGCAGGCGTTCTAGCGCTTGAATGGATTCAGTCATCGCCGTATGAGGCTGTATGAATACACAACTCGTTGAGTCCCTTGTCCAGGCCATTCGAGTCTTACCCGCTGAGGAATGCGCTGCGCTGGAGGAAAAACTTTTCTTCGAAACAGATGAACCTACGACCGGAGAACTAGCAACGCTGGCTCTCCGAGGTAGCAGCTCTGATTTTCTGGCTGACGAACCTAATCTTTACAGCCTAAAAAATGGAGAGCATATTGATGCCGCTTGCTAAAGAAGGAAGGATTTTCTAATGCCTGCAAGAGATGCTTATCACGATGTAGTTAAGCAAGCCCTAATAAAAGAGGGCTGGACAATCACCGACGATCCACTGCATCTAAAGTGGGGACGCAAAGATATGTACGTCGATTTAGGTGCTTCTCAATTGATGGCGGCACAAAAGGAAGAGCGTAAAATAGCGGTGGAGGTCAAAACTTTCAGCGGGCGTTCTGAGATGAATGATCTGGAGAAAGCATTGGGTCAGTACGTGCTCTACTTCGATGTTTTAACAGAACTACAGCCGGAGCGGCTGCTATATCTAGCGCTGCCTATATGGGCCTACGAAAGTTTGTTTGAGGAACCCCTTGGGCAGCTACTGATGAAAAACAAGCGTCTACGTCTGATTGTTTTTGAACCTAAGCAGGAGTCGATTAAGCAATGGCTACCCTCAATCTAGATAATTGGAGAGATATCATTGAGCAGGTGCTGACTGAGTATGCGGCTATTCCCTACTCATACAGCGATGTCAAGAAGGAAACCGTCTTTGATCGTGTCCAAGACCGCTATCTAATTTTGGTGGTGGGTTGGGAAGGTCACCGCTATGAGCATGGCTGTACCGTCCATATTGATCTAGTGAGCGATAAGGTCTGGATTCAGCGTGATGGAACAGAGGACGGCATTGCTCTGGACTTGGAAAACGCAGGTATTCCGAAGGAGCATATTGTTCTGGGCTTCAAGCCTCCTGAAGTTCGCCCGATGACTGGATACGCGGTTGCTTAATCGCAAAGCTCAAGCTGGAGTCTTTCTTTAAAGCTATTAAACCTATGCCGTCACTATCTGACCAAATTTTGCAGGCTATTCAAGGCTTATCCGAGGAAGACCAACGGCAAGTATTGAACTTTGCAGAGTTTTTGATAAGCAAACGTCAGCAGGCAGTAGCAGAAGAGAGTAAGGCAGCACCTCAATCGTTTTTTGAGGCGGCGAAGGATGTCATCGGAACAGTTGAAGGCCCAAGCGATCTTGCAACTAACCCAGCTTACATGGAGGGATATGGACAGTGATACTTCACAAGGCGATCGCTGACACGGTTATCGGTGACTTAATCGACCTCCAGCGTTCCCAGCGTTGTCTTAAAAAACCGGGATGTTCTGATTTTATTAGCCGCGCCTTAGTTTGCCTTTGATGTTTTAGCTTCGCTCTCCTTTATAGACATGGCCCGTAGAGTTACGAAAAAATGTGTGGAATGTGCGCAGCTCAGTGCGGCTGATGCCCAGCAGCTACATGGGAAAAAAGGCGACGGCTGCTGGAATGATAAGCGCTGCCCTAGTAAGCGCTCCTACTATCGCAACCGTCAGCGGCTGAATGAACAGCGGCGGTTGCAATATCAACAGCAGGTTTCTGGCGCGGTTTCTGAGGAATGCCAAGTTGAGACGGTCTCGCTGCCGGTGGCCGAGGCGTCGGTGCCTTATGCGAATTTGTATATCTGGCGGGAGAAGCGGAAGGATGCGCCGATTCATGCGATCGCTGCCTCGGTGTTTCAAAATAATTCCAAAGTGCTGGAAGTTGCGCCAATCCATTGCGCGGGCTACCGCAAACGTCAGCTAGAAAAGTACGTTCAAAAAGATGTGATGAGCTATTTGAACGCACGGTTTGGCATTACCTTCTTCGCGGATGAGATTCGGCTAGAGCCGATTGAGTGTTCGATTGCAGGCTGTCCGTGGGGCGATCGCCTGAATGAGTTAGAGGTAGGCGATGAATAACGTTCGCCAGTTAGAGCTAAATTTAGAGTTCGCTTTAGACGAAGCTGCTGAAATGCCAGAGAACGCAGATGTGATTGGTCTCTGGTCGCGGTTTGAAGGTGAGTTAGCAAGGGCTATCGCAGCGCGAGCATCTTAGAGTCGCAGGTGACATATTGATGCGGTTGGCAAGATTGTGCGAAGCGAAGTCAGATGTTCTTTGGGAGGACTGGCAGGATGCGCACAATGCAGATGGGCCAGTTATGGACGGCAACTGGTTGCAAGGTGTGATCCGGCAAACGCAGGAGCTAGATTTTTCTGAGCTGGTGAAGCGTTCGTATAATACGAGCGGCGATCGCCCGGATGAGGACAAAGCCGATGAGGATTCTGTTGTAGGCGATGTTGAGAAGGTATCAGTCTTAGATATGATTGATGCGCTAGAGGATGCCGATCTAAAAAGGCAGGCACTGGCAGTCTCTCACGCTGAGAACGTATCGGACTGGGTAAAGGCGTTGGCCGATGGGCAAGTAGACTCACCACAGCGGTTAGTCGATCTTCAGCGGCAGTTACAGATGCCGCTGATAGAGGTGTGGATTGCAGCGCTGCTGGGTGGCTTTTCGATGGAGCAGCGCGGCAGTTTTTACCAAACTCAGGAAGTTTGGGTGAGCAAGTGCAGATGAATCACTTTCATGACTTTGAACCTATTAGAAGTCATAGCGGCTATTACATAGAAACAGGAAGTGACGTTTCAGGGAGAATTCGCTGTACTTCAATCCCTGTCGGCATAATACGGAAGTTAGTCTCCTGAGATTCCTCAGCCGTTCGATCTAGCGTGATTATCTCGTTTTCAGCAGATTTCCCACCTATCTCAAAACGATAATCTCCTGCCGATAATCCTTCCAAGTAAAACACACCTGCGGCATTAGTTACTGAAGACTGCCTGCGATCAGAGCTGGTCTCAATTGCCTCTACCCGTTGACCCGCCAAAGCGTTGTCCTCCTCGTTCAAGACCATACCAATTAAGGTATATGCACGAGTGAACGGAATTTCTACGGGTGTGTATTGTCCGGCTACTACGCTTACAGCATAGGCTCTTTCATCCGTTTGCCAGTTCAGTGAATAGCCCGATGGATCAAGATCTATGCGATACGTGTCTGGAGAGAGCGTAACTAAAGCGCCTCCCTTGCTAGCGTCTGGTCGATACCTGCTAAGATTCTGATTATTGATAGATAACAACAGATCTAAGTCTTCTCTTACAGTAGATTCACCGCTATCTCGTATGCCGTTATTGTTTTCATCTAAAAACGGCTGAATGAGCAAGCCACCGTCTGTACGCAATCGGTCTTGATATTTGTTTGCAGGGCTAAATCCGCCCTGAAGGTTGAATCTGGGCCTAAGTTACACCTGAAAGGTGTCCCCGTCGTCAAAAGCAGAAATGCCCTGATACCGCGCTTGCAGCTCGACTCCAGGCAGCACTGCCGTACTGATAGAGGCGAGCGATCGCACCGCTACCACTAGAGCCAATGCCATAGCCCAACTGCATGTCCCACAGAGGCCGACCGTCGTTTGCATTTTGCTCTGAGCGATAGCGCCAGCTCAGCGTACCGAGTTGATTAAACGAACCATTGCGATCGCGCGTGTCGTAGTTTACTAACAGTCCATGTCCATCACCATAGGCATAGCTACCCGACAGATTGTAAAACAGCTCTGACTGTGTTGTGTTCTCATTACCGTAGTGTCGTAGTCCTAGCGCACCCTTATTAGAACTTAAGTTCCATCTCATGCGGCTTTTATTATCTAAAGTAGCATTGCCAAACACGTAGAGATTTTTGTTGCTAAAGGAGAACCTAGCACCGCCAGCGATCGCACCATCTCTAGTATCGCCCCTCGCCAGCAGCGTGAACCCTTGGACAACCCGCCATTCTGTGCTGAATGACTGAGAAAGACGATCGCTACTTAAATTTATAAACAAATTCTGCGAAGGTCGATACTGCGCATTAGCAACAATCGTTGTTTCGGCTGTACTCAAGTCTGCCTGTGCAGAGACAGCAATCGTCAGCGGCAAGCCGCCTGGCGCGTAGAACGCTTCAGCCAGTGCTAGCGGATTGCCGTCCTGTACAATCCCACCACCCAAAGTCAAAGACTCCGTTAGACCACCAGGGCTATTTCATTCTAAAGAGAGATTTGAGCAAATCAAGTCCCTGCCCAGCTTTTCGTTGAGCTTGGGCCATATTGTCAAAGCCATAGTCTCGGTACAAATTGAGGGCTAGATTACGAGCTAGCGCCCAGTTGTTGGGCAAAGGCTGCACCCGAATTCTGGAGGCATCTTCCCCTTGAGTCACATCGCGCACATAATGAACTTTGTTTTCCACATGCCAGTACTGGCGAATGCGTTGGGCAAAGGCTTCAACCGATTCTTCCAATGAGCTGATGTAATAGCGGACAGCGGGTTCTTTGATCAAGAGAAACTGGCCTTTTAAGATGTGCCGATAGCTCGTGACCTTGATGATTGTTTTCAGCCCAGCCCAGTGATCTCCATCAGGTAACGATTCGATGTCACGACATAGGCAGACGAGAGGGCGTGGTCTAAAACGAGTTATAACTATTTCTGGTGTATGGCGTAGGAGATAAAAAAAGGCGTATCCTTCTGGACAAGCAAAAGTACAGAAAAGGAATACACCATGACTCAAGATAATCTAGTCGAGTTCAAAACACCA
>JBARVS010000116.1:0-5840 GCA_049646385.1 Phormidesmis sp.
GCCAATCAGAAGCCGTCATACGAGTAGACTCATCCAACAAGGCATACAGCACCCCAAAAAAATCTCGGGGTCTATACAATCCGCTTGGAAAGCTCGCCCGCATATCGCTAACAAAAACGCTGCGCTCGCCTCGAATGCGTTTAGCTAGCCCTTGACGCTTAAGAACTTCTAGTCCATTTAACCAGCGAAGCAACTGAGATTCGCTTTGGCCTTCTGGCGTTTCTAACAAACTATCGACTGTTTGCCGTAGGACGTGCCGCCAGATAAATTTACTATCCGGCCAAGGCGTGACGTATGCAAAACAGGCTTTGTCATTGAGCCTGCGCTTAAGCCGACCGAGTAAATAGCTTTTGCCTGAACCCGTATCGCCTACCAGCATAAGGGTACGGGTCTTGCGATCGCGTAACAGCAACTCTAGCGTCTGCTCAACGCTGTCAAGAACTCCTTTGTGAATAGAAGTCACTTCCTGGTTTTCATCTTGGCTCTCTTTCCAAAAGTTACCGGGCCTAAACGTAGTGGAATCAAACGGGTTGATATTCTGCCGAACTAACTGCTCAATAGATGGCACGCTGAAACTCTCTATAAATTCTGAAAAATAAGTGAGCTGAAAATGGTCATAGACTGCAAGCAGTTACAACTTAGATAACGGAAATGAAGAATAAAGATCTGCCGTGGTTTTGAGGAATGCCAGCGGAGACTTGATAGTCGCTATAGTTCCCTTGGTCGTGTAAGCTGCTCAGCTCAATGCGATCATCGCGCTGTAGTGCATATAGGCAACTATCTAATTCTTCTCGCGTTAGCGGTGGCTGAAGCTTTTCGCGCAGGTGATAAATAGGCAAATAATTGTCAGAGCCAGTTAGCTGATCTAGCTGTTTGATCTGTTGTAAAACAGTGCCAGCATCAGGTTTTGACTGAGCCCCAATCGGCATTGCACTGTCTGACCCCGGTTGGCTAAGAGACTTTTGAGGACTAGGCTGACCAACGGGCAAATGCGCTTCTCCAGGCTGACCTAAGTTTTCGCGCAGGAAATTTACATAGTTGCCCAGCATCGTTGCCGTCGCCGCTAAAGAATTGCCCTTAGGCTCATATTCGTTGATTAAAAATTGCTTGCCTTGAGCGCTCAGCCACACCTCTTTCATGGTGTTCTTCACAATTTTGAGCATACCCCGATCGGCTAAGCTAGCAATTAGGTTTTGACGTTCATTCGCAGGTATTTGTTTACCAAGCTTACCTGGCGTCATCGTACCTTTACATGCCTGCAAAACCTTCATCTCATCAGGCGTCACGGGCAGGCTAGTCGTGTCTAAAGACAACAAAGTTTTACCGGGCGGTGCGATAGAAAACTTGGCAATCTCACTGCTGTATTCCACTAAGCCTTCAGCGCCTAAAGACTGGCAGATGCGATCGCGCTCAGCCGCCGATGTTTTACTACTAGGACTTAGATCTACAACTTTGCCGCGATAGTCTCGGCAACCCAATAGCTTTAATAAAAATTTCAGCTCAATCGTTTTTAAGCTCGTCATATGTAGCAACACCCCGCTCATTCATAGAAAGACCCAAACAGTGTAATCAAACTTGATGGGTTCAAGCGCTATTCTTACGTTATCTTTCGGCTATTAGGTATCAATTCTATGTAGAGCTGTTAAAGATTAATTAAAAGTGCCCGCTGACGTTTGATAAGCATCAGAGCGATCTACGTATTTACACTTAAAGGCTGTTCTTTAACGGACTTAGCCGAAGGGTAGCTTAGCGCGGATGTACTCACGGCGCATTTGGGCGATCGCCTCAATCGAAATCCCCTTAGGACACACCGACTGACACTCACCGTGATTTGAGCAGTCACCAAACCCCTCAGCCGTCATCTGCTGCGTCATTTTTACCACCCGCTGCTTGCGTTCAGGCTTGCCCTGTTCCGTTAGCGCTAAATGCGAGATTTTCGCCGCCGTAAACAGTGAAGCCGACGCATTTGGGCAGGCCGCCACGCAAGCCCCGCAGCCAATGCAGGTAGCATAGTCAAAAGCTTTATCAGCATTGAGCTTATTTACTAGCACCGCATTTGCATCAGGAGCCGCGCCCGTTTTTACAGAAATATAGCCACCCGCCGCCGAAATTCGATCCAGCGCAGTTCTATCAACCACCAAGTCTTTGATAACCGGAAAAGCCCTTGCTCTCCAAGGCTCTAGCGTTACCGTATCGCCCTCTTGAAAATGCCGCATATATAGCTGACACACTGCCGTGCGCTGCTGGGAGCCATGCGCTTGGCCATTAATCATCATGCCGCACGATCCGCAAATGCCTTCGCGACAGTCATGATCGAACTCAATGGGCACACCGCCCTCAGCAATGAGCTGCTCGTTGAGGATATCTAGAACCTCTAGAAAAGACAGATCGGCCTGAACGTTATCTACGATGTAGTTAGCAAAGTCGCCAGCCGCCTCGGGGCTCTCCTGTCGCCACACCTTTAAGTTAATTTGCATAGCCTGTCTAGATAAAACGTTTTGTTTGATGAGCTAAGAAATAGCCATTGCCTTAGGCTCAATGATGGCCCACCCATTGGCCCGCGCGCCCGCTAAATAGTCATCAATAATAGACTTGAATGCAGCTTCAGCTTCAATGGGGGTGTTTCCCTCAGCAGTTAAATAAAGTCCTTCTGCATTAGCAACCGAGACGTAGATACAGCCCTCTTCAAAATCCACTTCTACGCTGCCTAAATAGCCCCTGTACTCAATTGTATTTTTCATTAATTTCTCTCTACTGCTTCTTTAGCTCCGCTATCTATCAAAAATTTCCTCAGGTCTTTCAGATATGGACGCTTAATATACGGCTGAGGGTGCGGTGGGTGCATTCCCCAAGCTTTACCGTTTAGTTCAAATACTACGTTAGCACCGCCTTTGCTATGGCGATCGCAACCTAATGCAACTAGAAGCTTAGAGACTTCTAAAAATCTTAGCTTCTTGCTATATGGCATCACCCAAATCTCACGGTAAATTTTGGCCTGATTGCTATTTAGCGGCATTGGTCTTGTACTTGCTATATGTCAAAGTTGTACGCTTGTATACAGAACATCTATATCTCCTTTTACCTTATGAACCGTATAGGTTCTGATGTCAAAAACTAGACATCCGGCTACTGATACGACCTCTGCGTAAGTTTTACGTTCTCGAACATGAGCGTTTCATTAACCAATTCGGGCGGCTGTTCGTCGCCTTTGTACTTCCAGGCAGCTACGGTAGAAAACTGTGCGTCGCGCCTTTTTGCCTCGCCGTCAGTCGTTTGGAACTCTTCACGAAAGTGACAGCCGCAAGATTCTTCACGGGCCAGGGCATCGCGGGCCATCACTTCGCCAAGCTCCATAAAGTCGGCGACGCGGCCTGCAAATTCTAGGTTTTTATTGAGCGTGGTGGCTTCGCCGGGGACGCGGAGATTTTGCCAGAACTCATTGCGGAGCGATCGCACCCTTACAATCGTCTCCTTCAGCCGATCTCGACTGCGATTAATCCCCACCCCGTTCCAAATCAAATGGCCCAGCGCTCGATGAAAGTTCAGCATGGTGCGATCGCCCTTAATGCTCAGCAGCTTCAGCGTTCGAGCCCGCGCTGAGGCTTCGGCTTCGGCAAAAGCATCGTCAGCCACATCAATCGGCGCTACGGGTGTCGTGGCCAGATAGTTGCCCAGCGTGTACGGAACTACAAAGTAGCCGTCGGCCAAGCCCTGCATCAGCGCACTGGCCCCCAGCCGATTCGCCCCATGGTCTGAAAAATTTGCCTCACCTAGCACAAATAGCCCAGGCACCGTACTCATTAGGTGGTAGTCCACCCACAGCCCGCCCATGGTGTAGTGCACCGCCGGGTAAATGCGCATCGGCACCGCGTAAGGATCTTCGCCCGTGATGCGCTGATACATTTCAAACAGATTGCCATAGCGGGCTGCGATAGCGGGTTGGCCTTGGGTAGCGATCGCATCACGAAAATCCAAATACACCGCTAGCCCCGTCGCCCCCACGCCGCGCCCTTGATCAATCACCTGCTTGGCATTGCGCGAAGCCACATCACGCGGCACTAAGTTGCCAAAAGTCGGATAGCGCGTTTCTAAATAGTAGTCGCGATCTTCTGCTGGAATCGCTTGAGGCAGTCTTTCATCGCCCGCCTTTTTTGGCACCCATACTCGCCCGTCATTGCGCAGGCTCTCACTCATCAGCGTCAGCTTCGACTGAAACTCACTCGCCACCGGAATGCAGGTCGGATGAATTTGAGTAAAGCAAGGATTAGCAAACAGGGCGCCTCGCTTGTGAGCGCGCCAAGCCGCCGTCACATTAGAATTTTTACCGTTGGTCGAAAGGTAATACACGTTGCTGTAGCCGCCCGTTGCCAGCAGCACCGCATCACCCGCATAGCGCTCAAACTCTCCGGTGAGCAAATTACGAACAACAATGCCCCCAGCAAAACCATTCACCACCACCAAATCAAGCATTTCCCGCCGAGGAAACAGCTCAATGTTACCCGCTGTCACCTGCCGCATCATCGCGCCATAGGCCCCGAGCAAAAGCTGCTGCCCCGTTTGCCCCCGCGCATAAAACGTGCGTGAAACCTGCGCCCCACCAAACGATCGATTTGCTAACAAGCCGCTGTACTCCCTAGCAAAAGGCACCCCCTGCGCCACGCACTGATCGATAATTTGATTGCTGATTTGAGCGAGCCGATACACATTCGCTTCTCGCGAGCGATAGTCGCCGCCCTTAATAGTGTCGTAAAACAAACGCCAGACGCTATCGCCATCGTTGGGATAGTTTTTCGCGGCGTTAATACCGCCTTGGGCTGCAATGCTGTGAGCCCGACGCGGCGAGTCTTGAATGCAAAAGCTTTTGACCCTGTAGCCCTGTTCGGCTAGCGCTGCGGCGGCAGCGGCACCCGCTAGGCCCGTTCCCACCACCAGTACCGTATGCTTTGGCTTGTTAGCAGGATTGACGAGCTGGCAATGGTCTTTAAAATTTTCCCATTTTTCCGGCAAAGGGCCATCAGGAACCCGAGCATCTAATTGCATAGCCTGTTCAAATAAAAACCTATCCAATCAAGCCAAAATAAATAGACAGCGGCAGGCCGATAAAGCCGAGGGCGATCGCTCCCCCTAAAATCGCACTCCCCACATAAACCCAAGGCTTCGTCGTCACCCCAACCGACTGCAGCGCACTCCAAATTCCATGCCGCAAATGCAGCCCCAGCAAGCTCAACACCACCACATAGCCAGCGGTATAGCTAGGCTGATGAAACGTCTCGAACACCAACCGCGACAAATCACGATGCGATGAACCCGGCAGCTCATAATAAGTGCCAAACTTGAAAGTTGTTAAATGCACCACCAAAAAAATGCCTAGCACCAAACCAGAAACAATCATGCTGCGAGAGCTAAGCGTTTGGCGGCTAGGCTTTCCCGCCGAGGCATATTTGGCATAGCCAACCGGACGAGCCTTGTGCTTACCCACCTGAATTTGAATGCCGACGATGATATGAACAAAGGCAACGAGCAGCAGCACCGCCTCAACTAAATAGGTCAGCGGCCATAGGCTCTCTATCACATATGCCAAATTATTGTACGCACTCGCGCTAAAAAAAAGCGTAATATTGCCCAGCAAATGAACAACTACAAACATCACTAGCCCTAGGCCAGTAACGCCTGTCAGCAGCTTTTTACCAATAGATGGCAGGTACACCGCTGTAGTTTTTGAGGAGGTTGTCTCTGATGGCTGGGTTGAAACCATAAGTAAATTGGCTGAACGGTTGTTCTTCCTAGCTGTGTGGATATCTTTAAAGCTAAAAGACCCCAGATCAGGCCCTAGATAAGGA
>JBARVS010000117.1:0-14698 GCA_049646385.1 Phormidesmis sp.
TAGAGTCTCAGATGCGGGAGCCTGTAGCAACGGTGGCTGCTTAGTAACTTTTGCTCTCTCCTGGTTTCTTAAACGCCCAATTTTTTTTTGATCGCTTATGCCTCCTTCTCCTGTTGCACCAGAACAAACCGCTGACAAACAGCTTTCTACCTTTCGCCGCTTTTTAGGCTATCTCAAGCCCTACTACGGCGAGCTTCCCATTGCGATTGGTGCGGTCATTATTGGCGCGGCGACCCAGGCCGTTGGCCCATTTTTAATTGGCTGGTCAATTGATAATCTCATTCGTCCTGGCAATTTAACGGGTCTTATGTGGATGGTGGCGGGCTTAGCAGGCGTTTACTTCATTGGCACAATTGCAATCCGCGCTCAGATTTTTCGGGTGGGTGCGATTGTTCAAAAGGTGTTGGCTCAGTTGCGACAGGATATCTTCGACAAAATTCAAAGGCTCTCTATCGGCTTTTTTGACCGAAGCGAGGCGGGTGATTTGATGAGCCGCTTGCTCAACGATACTAGCGTGATTAATCAGGCGTTTGGGCAAAGCGTTCCGCAGATTTTAGGCAATACGTTTAGCTTGGTTGGCATCATTATTGCCATGCTGTTGATTAATTTTCAGCTAGGGCTGCTGAGCAATTTAGTCGTGCCCATCATGATTTTGACCACGAGCCTGTTCTCTCGCTGGGCCAGATCTCGCTTTCGGGTGACTCGTCAAACCATTGGTGAACTTTCGGCCCGAATTGAAGAAGACGTGAGCAGCGTCAAAGAAGCGCAGGCATTTAATCGCGTTGACTATAATATTGATACCTTTGAAGCACTTAACGCTGCGAACCGGGATGCAAATATACAGGCGGTTGCAGTGACGGCGGCCTTTCTCCCTTCGATTGATTTCTTGAATACGCTAGCGACCGCAGGCGTGCTGGCCTATGGCGGGTATTTGGCCGTGACAGGCGCGGCGACGGTTGGCACAGTAACGGCTTTTTTACTGTATGTACAACAGTTTTTTAGACCAATTCAAATATTGAGCCAGTTCTATACGCAGGCACAGAGTGCGATCGCTGGTTTAGAACGCATTTTTGCCCTGCTCGACGAATCCGAAACGCTCAAAGACGCTCCTAACGCGGCAGAACTGCCCACTATCAAAGGCCAAGTAGAGTTCGACAACGTGACCTTTGGCTATGTTCCTGGTCAAACGATTCTAGATAGCATCAACATTTGCGCCCAGCCGGGACAAATGATTGCGCTCGTTGGCCCGACCGGGGCGGGCAAAAGCACAATTATCAATCTCATTCTGCGCTTTTACGACGTCACCGCTGGCGAAGTGAGAATAGACGGCACAGACGTTCGCGATGTGACTCAATCAAGTCTGCGCCGCCAAATCGGGTTTGTGCTGCAAGACAATATTCTCTTTAGCGGCACGGTCGCCGAAAATATTGCGTTTGGCCATCCTGCTGCCTCACAGTCAGATATTGAAGCGGCGGCGCAGGTGGCAAATGTGCATGAGTTTGTAACGACATTGCCGCAGGGCTATGCAACAGAATTAGGTGAAAGAGGCGCATCGCTGAGTCAAGGACAGCGGCAGCTCGTTAGTATTGCCCGCGCTGTGTTAATTAATCCAAGAATTCTAATTTTAGACGAGGCAACGAGCAGCATTGATACGCAAACGGAAGGACTGGTGCAAGATGCGATCGCCAACCTTCTTAAAAATCGCACTAGCTTTGTGATCGCTCACCGCCTCAGCACCGTCACTCAGGCCGATCAGGTGCTCGTTATTCAGCAGGGCCACATTGTTGAAAACGGCACTCACCAACAGCTTATAGACAAAGACGGCATTTATGCCAAGCTCTATGCCTTGCAGCTCGGAGACAGCAAATAGTTAAGCGATGGGCGCTTTGCTAGTTGTTCTTGGTAAAATCAAGCTGTTGCTTAAATCCTATCGCCGCAATTTTAGCTGTCGTTCGCAGTGCCTCTGTTGTCATCCCATCGCGAGCGCTGCCAGAAAGCCCGACTAAAATCATCACAGCATAATCGGCTAGGGCGTCGATTTGCGCTTTTGCTAGGCCGGGTGCGCCTGATTGGATGCGATCGCGCACCATTCCCCAAGTCGCCCGCCGAAAGCTCGCCGTTAGCTTTTGCGCCTCGGCGTCTCTACAGTTGCGAGTGCCGTCAATTACTAGGCATCCAAGGCATTCATCATTAGCGGCGTACACATCAGCCGCTCGATTGAACAAAGTATCAATAGCGGCTGCTAAATCTTCTTCACTGCTCAAAGCTTCTGGTAGCCAACCGCCATTCATTTGAACGTAGTGCTTTAGCGATCGCTCAAACAATTCGCGCTTACTACCAAAAGCACTGTAAAGACTAGGCGCAGTAATTCCAATAGTCTCACTGAGTTCTGCTATGCCAATGCCATCGTAGCCGCGCTGGTGAAATAGGTTTGCGGCGATCGCCACCGCCGCCTCTATATCAAATTCTCTAGGCCGCCCTCGTTTTGCTCTTTTTTTAGTGACCACTAGCTTATTCCTAAATTATCTGCTACCTTAGTTTCTATAGTAATCGATACACAAATAAAGAAGGCTCAAAAATATGGCAACGTTAGCAGGTAAAAAGGCTTTGGTATTGGGCGGCAGTCGCGGCATTGGCGCAGCTATCGTGGAGCGATTGGCCCAAGAGGGTGCAACTACGACTTTTACTTACGGCGGCTCTAAAGACGCTGCTAAGACGCTTGCAGAGAAAACTCACACAACCACCCTTCAGGCAGACAGCGGCGATCGCATTGCCGTGAGCAAGCTAATTACTGATCAGGAGCCTTTAGATATTTTGGTAGTGAATGCGGGCGTTGGCGTGTTGGGCCATTCGCTAGAACTTGACCCGGCTGATGTGGATCGGATGATCGACATTAACGTGCGGGGGCCGTATCATGCGGCGGTGGATGCCGCACGAACGATGAACGACGGCGGGCGGATTGTGATTATTGGCTCGGTGAACGGCGATCGCATTCCTTTTCCGGGGGGCGCGGCCTATAGCATGACAAAATCAGCAGTGCAGGGAATGGTGCGAGGCTTGGCTCGGGATTTTGGCGATAGAAATATTACCGTCAACAGCGTTCAACCCGGCCCCGTCAATACCGATCTCAATCCTGAAGATGGCCCGATGAAAGATATGATGCAGTCCTTTATGGCGATTAAGCGCCACGCTCAACCCGCAGAGATTGCTGGCATGGTTGCCTACTTGGTTGGCCCCGAAGCCTCAATTGTTACAGGCGCACAGCACACTATTGACGGCGGCTTTGGCGCTTAGAATTTCTCCATAGTTTGGATTAGTTGGATTTCTGAACATTTTAGGATAGTTAGAGTAGCCGCGATCGCTTACGGCTATTTCCTTTTGCTATCTTTTGCTATGCAGGAATGAAGATGCGAAATCGGGCAGTTTGGCCTATCACGAACGACAAGGGAGTTTGCAAATAAATAACCCACCTAGTTCGGCAGCCTAGTTTGGCAATCTATACCGATAGTGCATTGAAATATGCGTGCTAATTGCTCTGTAATATACTTTTAGTTGCAAGCATCGGGTAAATCCATGAGTATTTTCAAGCCCAAAAGCAAGACCAATATTGGCGTTGCTGCGCTCGTAGCAGCTGCAATAGTAGGGCTAATAATGACAGGTAACACTGCTGCTCAAGCTGAGACTATGCTGATGGCAGGCGTCCCCTTCAGGCGAGTGCCAGCTGAAGAAACGCCGACTAAAATGACCCCTTTAGAAAGCGTTACCGTGCCTATTAATTTGACTAATGAAATAGGCGTTGGCGAAGCAGTGGGCACAGTGACGTTAGCAGACACCCAATATGGCTTGCTGCTCACGCCTAACCTCATGGACTTGCCCCCCGGCATTCACGGTTTTCACATTCATCAAAACGCCGCCTGTGGCCCCAGCGAAAAAGATGGCAAAGTAGTCCCTGGCTTAGCCGCTGGTGGACATTACGATCCGGCTGAAACGGGCAGTCACGAGGGGCCTTATGCCGAAGGTCATTTGGGCGATTTGCCGCCGCTGTACGTAGATATGGAAGGAAACGCTTCTACGCCCGTTTTGGCCCCTCGTCTCACGATGGCAGAAGCCACTGACCACGCCTTGATGGTTCATATGGACGGAGACAATTTTTCTGATGTGCCAGCGGCATTGGGCGGCGGCGGTGCTCGCTTGGCTTGCGGCGTAGTCGAATAAAGAAAACTAAGCTCTGTTCAAGCATCTGTTTAATCAATAGCAAAAAAGAGCAGTGCAACTATTGCTTGCTTGCTCTTTTTTTAGACGATCTTTTCAGCTTCTATAACACGCTTGCTTTTGCAGGCGGCATCACAACTTTTGTCGCTAGCCCTGCCGATTTCAACCCTTTAATTAGCCACCAAGTCGGATCGACTTCCCACTTAGTCAGGCCCGCCTTTGCCATTTTAGGAAAGGCATGGTGGTTGTTGTGCCAGCCTTCTCCGTAGGTGAGTAGCGCTACCCACCAGAGGTTACGGGAGTTGTCTTCGCTGTCAAAATGGCGATCGCCCCAGATATGATTAGCCGAGTTAATTAGCCAGGTGCAGTGCCACAGGGCTACAGCGCGAACGAACACACCATAGATAACGAACGCCCAGCCGCCAATCGCGTACAGCAACAGTGCAACTGGCACTTGCAAGGCAAGAAAATACTTGTCTAAAAAGGCATAGTACGGGTCGCGAGCGATGTCTGGCGCGTATTTGGCATATATTTTACGGTCAAACACTTCCGGCTTGAGATAAAACATCCAAAGCATGTGGCTCCACCAAAAGCCTTTCTTGGCAGAATAGGGGTCTTTTTCAACATGCTCAGTAAAAGCGTGGTGCTGGCGGTGTCCGGCCACCCAAAAAGTAGGCCCGCCCTGAAGCGCGAGTGCGCCGCAGGTAGCGATCGCATATTCAAGCCATTTAGGAACGCGAAAGCTGCGGTGGCTCAGCATTCGGTGATAGCCCATACAAATGCCAATGCTGCCAGAAATCCAGTGCAGCAAAATTGCAACGCCCACAGCCGACCAGGAAAAGAACCAGGGGGCCAGCAGCGCCAAGCCATGAAATACGGCAAAGAATCCCACGGTGGCCCAGCTAATTTTATCCGGTGCGGCTGGCGCTATATTCGGCGCTATATCAGGGGCTGAGCGGGCGAGATTAGGATCGCGCAGAAGAGTAGTCATATCTTTCCTTGAGCTAATTGCTTGAACTAATACTTGGGCTAATGCTTGAACTAATACTTGCGATCGCGCTAAGCTATTGCAAGTGCTGCTTACATTTTAAAGCTTAACGTAAGCAAATGGAAAAAGCAAGTGCTACTTGCAAATTAATTTCACTTTAAAAAAGATGCCTCAAACAAAATCATCTAGCCGTGAAAAGATCATAGGCTCTGCGCTCTCTCTGTTTTCAGCGCAAGGAATCACCGCGACCACCACCAAGCAAATTGCTGAAAAGGCAGGCGTGAATGAGGTCACTTTGTTTCGTCAGTTTGGCAGCAAGCAGGGCTTGCTTTTGGCCGTGCTAAAGGAAGCGCCCGTTTTAGAAAAAATGCAAGCGGCGCTTTCTGATATTGTGGGCGCGAGCAAGCCGCTGATGGCTTATGGGGCGTCGGGGCTAGATTTGTTGGGTAAAGTGCCGGAGCTAGTGCGATCGCTTATTGGTGAGGCTGGTCAGTCGCCTGTTGAAAATCTGCAGGCGCTGGGCCAAGCCGTGCGGCAGGCCAATCAGCAAACGGTGGCGTATCTGCTCGGGGCTCAGCTCAGCTTTCCAGCGGGGCTTTCGGTCGAAGCGGCGGCGAGTCTTTTGAATACGCTTATTTTGGGCCGCGCGGTCATCGAATCGACCAGTGAAGGGCATGGGCTGTGGCAAAGTCAGGCTGATTTTTTAGCGGCAATAGATGCTTTGTTTTTGGCGGCTAAGCCATCAGATTCGGCGCTCGAAGAAGAAAGTTTGATCGCGGTAGAAGATCTGCCAGCAGAAGATGTACGACAAATCTTTCAAAGGGCCAAAAAGCTAGGATCTCAAGAATATGCGCTGGCTTACGTTTTATTTGGGGCTGGGCTGCGGGTGGAGGAAGCGGCAGGATTGCTGCGATCGCACTCCCTGAGCAGCAAAACTCAGCATCTGCTTATCGTTCCGGACAATGCGGCCCGACAAGTGCCCCTCAATCGTTGGATTATGGGCGATCGCTACGGCACCTACTTAAAAAATCCACTCACTCAATGGATTAAAACGCTTCCAGATGGACAGCCAGCGGTGTTTGTTGACTCTGCCAAACAGCCTTTGACCGCAGCAGGCATCCATCAGCTATGGAACGCTATTACCACTGACCTTAAGACCGTCAGTGGTGCGCCGCTGCTGCCTTTTCACGCTCGCCAAACTTGGTGCATTGAGCTACTGATGAAAGGCATCAGCTTAGAGAACTTAAGCATCCTCTCGGGGCTGAGCCTGCCAGACTTAGAAGCCTATGCTCGTCGGGCAAAGGAAAAAGCCGCCCTAGAGCAAGCCTTAGCCATTGACCAAAAAAGTTAGAGATTTGGATCGCCCTCTCTAGCCTGCGCCATATAATCTGCATACTGGGCAGGCACCAGCACCAAAAACAACAGCCACCAAACGGCGATCGCGCCCACTATCGGCAGCGTAATCCACCAGGTATGCAGCAGCAGCCACGAAGCCACCGGAATTGTCACCCCGGTTAAAACAATTGACCAGGGCTGACACCACCAGGGCTTCATCTCCCACATTGAAGCGGGTTCTGTCACCGCCATTTCTTTAACACTCATGCTGCCTTGCCTCTAAAAATCTCCACTGGCTCAATGTCATCAGCCAGCTCAAAGCCAAAAATCTGCGAATAAAAAGATAGTTCCGCATCGAGCGATCGCTTAATATTCTCCGCCTGCCGAAAGCCATGCTGCTCCCCTTCATACAGTAAATAAGCGACCGGAATGCCTTTGCTTTTCAGCGCCTCCACCATCGCCTCAGCCTGATTGGGCGGCACAATTTTATCTTCCGAGCCCTGTAGAAAAATCACCGGGCAAGAGAGCTGATCGACCGCGTTAATTGGCGATCGCGCATCATACAGCGCTTTCTCCTGCGGGTAGGGCCCCACTAGCGTATCTAAATAGCGCGATTCAAACTTATGCGTTTCTTCTGCAAGGCTTGCCATATTGCTCACGCCGTAATAGCTCGCCCCCGCCTTAAACACATCTCGAAACGTCAGCGCCGCCAGCGTCGTATAGCCGCCCGCGCTGCCGCCATCAATCGCCAAACGCGCCTCATCCGCCTTGCCTTGCTCCACCAAATACAGCGCCCCATTCACACAGTCATCAACATCTACAATTCCCCATTTCCCGACCAGCCGATTGCGATAGGCTCGCCCATAGCCCGTACTGCCGCCATAGTTCACATCTAGCACCGCAAAGCCTCGGCTCGTCCAGTATTGAATCGCTGGATTAAACGAGCTTGAAGCCGCTGCGGTCGGCCCGCCGTGCGTTTTTACCAGCAGCGGTGGCCGCTCGGTTACCAACGTCTCGTAGTCTTTATTTTGAGGCCGATAGTAAATGCCATACGCATTCAGCCCGCCCGTGGTTGGAAACGAAATTACCTCTGGCTCAGATAAATAGCCCGGATCTATCGTCACGCTGCTCGAACGGCGCAGCTCATCTATTTGCAGCGTCGCCAAATTCAGCCGCACCACCGCACTTGGCCCGGTCGTACTCGCCGCCAAAAATACCGCAATCCCCTCGCCCACCTGCAAGCTGCCAATGCCGGAGTAGGGCGTTTCAATCTCCTCTAACGAGCGGGCGATCGCATCAAACCGCGCCAGCCGCATCACGCCCTTTTCAATGTAGGTACAGATAATGCTCACGTCATCTTCAAAGCCATAAGTGCTCTGGCCAAAATTCCACTGCGGCCCCGCAAACTCAGCCTCTATGGGAAACAGCGGCTGACCCCGCTCACCTTCCCACCGATACAAATTCCACCAGCCCGTCGCATCGCTAATAAAATACAGCGTTCCACCCGGCGACCACTGCGGCTGACACACCGACTCTGTTACATTGCCCACCAGCTTGCGCACCCGGCTCAAGCTACCGTCATCGCTTACAGAGGCCAGCCACAGCTCGGTGCCATCCCACGGCATCTGCGGATGGTTCCAGGTAATCCAGGCAAGCTGCTTACCGTCGGGGCTCAGCCGAGGAGATGAGTAAAAATCATTGCCGCTGACAATCACTTTGGGCGAGCCGCCCTCTAGTGGAATAGTGGCGATCGCATTCACCGCTTCCCCCGTCTGCCGATGATCCTCCACCACGCAAATTAGCCGCTGCCGCTGCGTATCGATCACACCATCTGCATAGCGCAAGCCTGCCGCAGGCGTCACCTCTGGCGTAATGGCCTCTGGGCTCTCTCCCGCCCGCTGCCGATACAGCCGCTGATCGGCAAAGTTAGAAAAATACACCGTTCCCTGATGCACCAAATATTCACCGCCGCCATACTCATGCACCCTGGTGCGCACGTTAAAAGGTGCAGGCGTCATATCGCTCACGCTGCCTAAGTCATCTTCTGGCCCATAGCGCACGACAATCTGCCTGCCGCCTTCGGTGGGCCTGAGTTCGCCCCAGTAAATATCTGGGCCGTCTAGCCTGATAGCCCCTAGCCGAATCGAGCTAGAAACGATGAGATCTGAAGTAATCGGCGACTTCCAAGATCCGTAACCTGTCGCATTCACCATAAAAACTGACGTGTTGTAGAGGCTGCTGCCATTAGTCTATACAACTTTGTCGGTCAATTTTGTCGGCTAGCTGGCTGGCTACCAGTTGTCAAAATCGCTACAGACTGTCCACTATCATCCCATAGCGGGCCGTTCAGACGTTACGCTAGGCGCGTCATCCACAGCTTCTACGCCTCAATCTGCCGAAATATAAGGAATCTAGCCATGGCTGAAACCAATCAACTGCATCGTCCCAAGTTCAAAACCATGCTGCGACTTGGCGGAGCCCTGAGTAGCGCGATCGCAATCGGCTTTGCCAGTGCGCCTTTACCTAGCCATGCGCAAAGCACCTCCCTGCCCGACTTAGAAGACTCTGCAACGGGCGACAACGGCCAAATTTCAAACGACACTCGCTTTGAGTGCCAGCTCTATGGCGGCGAGTATACCGTGATGTATTCGCCTAAAAGCCAGCCCGACCAAGCCTATCCTTGGGCCACGCCGACGAGCATGGGCGGTGGTTGGGACGCGGCCAAGCGCTGCAATACGATTAGCGATCGCCTCGAAGCCTATCGCCCCGAAGGACTGGCCGAACTGCAGGTCAGCACCGAAAACGGCTACGACATCGTTTGTGCAACCACCGAGCAAATTCCTGGCCTGTGTAAGATTGTCTTCACTGTGCCCCTGGGCCAAAACCCGATAGCCACGCGCGATCGCGTCTTTGAAAATCTCACCCTGGCCGATGCGGGCAATAACACCAACATTGTCAACACCTTCACCGGATCTAACAGCTCAAATATTTTGGGACAAATCGGCGAAGCTTTGAACCTGCCCATGCCTGCTCGCCCTTCCGCTAGCAGCGGCATCAACCTCAAGCCCTTCTTAGATACTGCCGATGGCGGCACGGGTTCAGCGCTAAGAAACAGCAGCCCTAGTCGCAGCCTAAATCCAGACAATTTTCGGTAAAATCGTTTACTCACTAGAAAAATCAAAACGTAAACCCCTCTTTTAATCTGTGGATTGAAGGAGGGGTTAAAACTTTTAAACGACGCAACTTAGGTAATATTTCTAGATGCGATCGCCTCATTCCCTGTCTTTCAGTAATATTACGAGTGCCTGAGTAATTTTGTATATGAAGAAAGGGTAGACAATCTAAAATGCCTTCTTTCATAAATTTCTGAATGTCTATATTAGTCCATAGGCAAGCGTTTGGCAGCCGTGCCGAGTATTCTCGTAAAATACTTTTGTAAAAATTTTCTCTGTATATTTACTCAAACACCAATACTTATACTTCTTTTCAATCGCTTAGTTCTTTTGCAGCTTCTCAGTTTCTTTAAGTATAAATCCGTAGCATTGGGGAGCTAATACTTACGCGCCCAAAGTTAGTTTTAGTGCATAAGACCCACTTATACGGAGCCATTAAATTAACCCTATGCAAACCAACACTCTCTCAACTGCGATCGCTGCTGGCATTGTTGCTACCACGCTCGGCCTATCGGCTCAACCCGCCGACGCTTTTCTTATTACCAACACTTCTGCCACCTGGGATAATGTGACGCTCAGCGGCGGCGACTTAGTAGGATCTAAAGGCATTGCCGCTAGCAACGCCAATCAGGTCAAGTTTTTAGATGTTAACGGACAAAGTCAGGTTCGCTGGGGAAATGCCGTTTACGGCGGACACTACGAAAACCGCGCCGAAACCATTACAAAAGAAGTTCAGGTTCCTAAAACCAGGTGGGTGCAAGTGCCTGTTTACAACAAAAAAGGCAAGCTCAAAGGCTATGAAGATGAGAAGCAAACCTACTACGTCACCGAAACTGTCACCGAAAACATAACCAAAAAAGTTTGGGTTCCGCCCACCTACGAAAATCAAAGTGGCTTGGGCTACAAGGGCGTTAGCAACCTCGATTTGGCAGTTAACGAGGTCTTCAATCTAGGGCAGCTCACCCATTTTAACCAAACTATTTATATCAATAGCTTAGTCGGCGAAAAGGCTGAATTCAGCCTTAATTTAGATCTTGGTGATAATATCGGCTCCAAAAAGTTCAACTTTGCTTTCTCTATTGACGAAACGCTAAATAACACGGGTAACAACAATAACGGTAAAGCCTGTGCCTACCAAACCGATGCTGGCAAGGGCTGTTCTGATAAAATCGCTTGGGACTTTGCCATCAATGAGAAAAATACATTTGAATATCAAAATGAGAAATACTCGCTTGAGCTAGTAGGCTTTGGGAGCGAGCTAGCAGGACACAGCATCGTTAACAACTTTATCTCTCAAGAAGGTGGCAACAACTCGGCTAGCCTGTTTGCTAGGCTGGTAAAAGTAGACAATACTAAAGATATTCCTGAGCCTGCCTCCCTGCTGGGCTTAGCTGGACTCGGACTGTACTTTGCTCGCTCTCGCAAAAAGCGGGTTGAAGAGCAGCTCGCCTGAGTATTTTCGATAAATTAGTTCTCCTGAAGGGTTTAGCCTGGATTAGGACAGCGCATTAATAGCTAAAAGCTAGGCGCTGTCTTTTTTTTTGGCTGTTTTTTGGTGCTAAAATCCACCCATTGCCACCGTCAAGACCATGAACTTTTCCCAGCTCATCGCTCAAGAGCTTTCTGTCCAAGTTAGCCAGGTAGAAGCAGCTCTAGCCTTGCTACTAGAGGGCGCGACAGTTCCTTTTATTGCTCGCTATCGCAAAGAGCGCACGGGCGAGCTAGATGAGATTCAGCTACGGCAAATTGCAGAGCGCTACGAGTATTTAACCGAGCTAGCGGCGCGTAAAAAAACGGTGCTAGAGGCGATCGCCCACCAAGACGCCCTCACCCCCACGCTTCAAGCCACCATTGATCGCTGCTTGAGCAAAACTGAGCTAGAAGATCTTTACCTACCTTACAAGCCCAAGCGCCGAACGCGGGCCACCATCGCCAAAGAAAAAGGACTAGAGCCGCTAGCCGTTGAAATCGCTAAGCTAAACGCAGATGGACAGTCTGCGGATTTAGCGACAATAGCACAGCCCTATTTAAGCGAAGCAGTCACCAGCCCTGCCGAAGCTCTGCAAGGTGCTGCCGATATTTTGGCTGAAGCCATGGCCGAGCAAGCGCCGCTGCGATCATACGTGCGCAGTCTGCTCGCTCGCAAAGGCCAGTTCTCTTCAAAAATAAAGGCCGACTATGCTGAAGGCACCACTAAATATGAAATGTATCGCAGCTACCAATCGCCAGTGAGCAAAATCGCGGCGCACAACCTGTTGGCCCTGCTACGGGGTGATAAAGAAAACATTCTCAAACTCTCCTTAATATTCGATGAAGCTGAAGTTCTCGACTATCTGCTGAGCACCCAGCTACGCACAAAAGATAGAAACCTCAGCGCGTTTTATGTTGATTTAGTCAAAGACGGCTTTAATCGGCTGATGAAGACTTCGCTGACTAACGAGGTCATCGCCGAGAAAAAAGCCTGGGCCGATGAGGAATCTATTCAAACCTTTGCTGAAAACCTGCGGAACTTAATGCTGACCGCTCCAGCAGGGATGAAACCAACCTTGGGCGTGGATCCTGGCTTCCGCACGGGTTGCAAGGTCGCGGCCATCAGCGAGACCGGTCAGTTTTTAGCCTATGAAGCGATTTATCCTCATTCGGGGCAAGGACGCCGCCTAGACGCGGCTAAAGTGCTCACCCGCCTAATCGCAGCTCACAAAATTGAGCTTATTGCAATTGGCAACGGCACGGCTAGCCGCGAAACGGATGAGTTTGTTGCCGAGGTGATTGCGACCTTGGCGAATCCACCTACTAGAGTAATTGTCAATGAGTCAGGCGCTTCTATTTACTCGGCGAGTGAGGTGGCGATCGCCGAGTTCCCCAACTTAGATATCACCGTACGCGGCGCAATTAGCATCGGTCGTCGCCTGCAAGATCCGCTCGCCGAGCTAGTCAAGCTAGATCCTAAATCCATCGGTGTCGGCCAGTATCAGCATGATGTAGATCAAAAGCGGCTAAAGCAAAAGCTAGATGAAACAGTAGAGAGCTGCGTTAACTACGTGGGCGTGAATTTGAACACGGCTTCGCGGGAGCTATTGGGCTATGTTTCGGGGGTGAGTCGGGCGATCGCGCATAACATTGTGGCCTTTCGAGATGAGGTAGGGCAGTTTAGCGATCGCCAAGCCCTGCTCAAAGTCAGCAAGCTTGGCCCCAAAGCCTATGAGCAGGCAGCGGGCTTCTTACGCATCCGTGATGGCGACAACCCGTTGGATAATACTGGCGTTCATCCAGAAAGCTACGGCATTGTAAAAACCATGGCAAACGATCTGCAAGTGTCGCTTAAAGACATTCCGCAGGCAGCCGAGCAGCTCAAACGGCTAACGCTAAAAAACTACGTCACCGATAAAGTGGGTGAGCCGACGCTGCAAGATATTATGAGCGAGCTAGAAAAACCAGGGCATGACCCCAGAGCGCAGTTTGCCTACGCCACCTTTGCAGCAGGCATTAACGAAATCAGTGACCTCAAAGAAGGGATGATTTTAGAAGGTATTGTTACCAACGTCGCTAACTTTGGCGCATTTGTAGATGTTGGTGTGCATCAAGATGGGCTAGTGCATGTCTCCCAAATGGCCGACCGATTTGTTAAAGATCCCAAAGAGATTGTCCAGGTTGGCCAGGTGGTGAAAGTGAAAGTAATGGAAGTACAAGAGAAACTCAAGCGAATCGGCTTAAGCCTGAAACTTGATGGCCAAAAGTGCGATCGCAGCCCTTCTCCCCAAGCAAACATTAAAACAAACGCTCAAACAAACGCCCCAACAAACAACAAACCTGTTCCTAAACGCGCCCCCTCACCGAAACCTGTCTCTGGCGCTGGCCCTAATTCTAGTCAGAAAAAAACCCGCGACATAGATACGGCAGCCTTTGACCCCGAAGATCTTAAAAACCGCTTTAACCGTCGCAGGCCGTAAGCTGATCTACCCTATCCTGCCAAAGCTGCAACCGACGAAGTCAATATTTTCTCCAAAGAAACTTCTGAAGAGGCTTCCTGAGAACTCACCTGATCGCCCAAGCAAATCCCCAAACCTCTCGCCGTTTTCACCAAAGTTCCAATTGGATCAACCGCGCGATAGTCTTTAATCGCTTCTGCAATCGGCACAGATTTTACCGCTCGATCTTGCCAAGTTACCATGCGGTCGTACTTGCCCTGGGCAATTAGATCCACTGCGGCCACGCCGAAGGCTGATGCTAAGATGCGATCTAAAGGAGAAGAGATGCCGCCTCGCTGCGTATGCCCTAAAACAGTCACTCTCGTTTCTGCATCGCTCATAGCCGAAATTCTTTCAGAAAGATACTGACCAATCCCGCCTAACCGACAGTCAGCAAAGTGGCCTTTTTCAATCAGCGCCCCGGTTTCTGTGCGCACAGCTTCTGAAACAACCGCAATAGAATAGTCATAGCCATCTGCCTGACGCTGCGCAATCTGCTGGCAAATGCTCTCTAAGCTGTAGGCAATTTCAGGAATTAAAATAATATTGGCACCGCCTGCAATGCCTGCATTTAAAGCAATGTGTCCGGCATCTCGACCCATCACTTCAACAATCATCACCCGACTATGGCTAGCGGCTGTAAAATGAAGTCGGTCAATCGCTTCGGTGGCGATATTGACCGCTGTATCGAAGCCGATAGATCGCTCGGTAATGCCCACGTCGTTATCAATTGTTTTGGGAATACCGACCAAATTAATGCCGCCCTGCTGCGCCAGCTTTCTCAAAATTGCTAGGCTACCATCTCCGCCTATGCCAATTAGCGCATCTAAGCCTAGCTGATGATAGCCTTCAATAATTTCCTCAGAGCGATCCATCAGCGTTCCATCCGCCATCGGAAACGCAAACGGATCGCCCTTGGTCGTTGTCCCCAAAAACGTGCCGCCCCTTGTGAGGTAAGGATCTACCTGCTGCGTCTTGAGCTGCATAGCCTGAGGCGGGCGAGACATCAGCCCGTGAGTGGC
>JBARVS010000118.1:0-1987 GCA_049646385.1 Phormidesmis sp.
ATCGGCGGCGGCAGCAGCGGGCGCTCCATATTTGCAGCTCGAACCGTTTCTACGGCTAAGCAAAACGGTCTTGATGCGCTCGCCAAAAAAGACTATGCCACCGCTCAAGCTGAGTTTGAAGCCTCGCTCAAAGCCGACCGCAATGATCCAGAATCGCTGATTTATCTCAATAATGCCAAAATTGGCGACAGTAGCGCCTACAGCATGGCGGTATCGGTGCCAGCGGGCAACGCGGTTAATCCAGCCTTGGAAATACTCAGAGGGGTCGCTCAGGCCCAAACTGATATTAACGAAGCAGGTGGCATCAGCGGCACGCCGCTAAAGGTGCTGATATTTAATGACGATGGCGATCCGAGTGTAGCTGCTAAGGTCGCTGCTGAGCTAGTGGCAGATTCGGCGGTGCTAGGCGTGGTAGGCCACTACACGAGCGATACTACTTTGGGCGCTGCTAGCGTGTACGAAGCAGGTAAGCTGCCGATGATTTCACCCACCAGCACCGCTGTGAAAATTGCAGAGGCAGGGGACTATATTTTTAGAACGGTGCCGAGCGATCGCCTTGCCTCAGCCACCATCGCTCGCTATACGCTCAACAGCTTAAATAAAACCAAGGCCGTCGTTTTTTACAACGGCAATAGCACCTACAGCCTCTCTGTAAAATCGGAGTTTACACAGGAGCTATTGAGCGGCGGCGGTGAGGTCGTTGCTAGCTTTGATAGTACCGAATCTGGGTTTAACGCAGGCCAAGCCTTACAGCAAGCTAAGGATGCCGGGGCCGAGGTGATTATGCTAGACCTAACCACCGATACAGTAGAAACCTCATTCGACATTATCAACGCCAACGATCAGGAACTCCCGCTGATTGGTAACGACGATCTTTACGATCCCAGGATTCTAAAAGAGAGCGGGGCAAAGGCAAAAGGGCTCACGGTTGCTGTGCCCTGGCACATTTTGAGCCACTTACAAAGCCCTTTTGTGGCTGAATCGCGGCGGCTATGGGGCGGCGATGTGAGCTGGCGCACGGTCATGGCCTATGATGCGACCGAAGCGTTTGCAGCAGCGATCGCTCAAGACCCAACTCGCGAAGGTGTGGAGGCGGCCCTATCAGCATCAGGGTTTAGCGCGCAAGGGGCGACGAATACGGTGAGCTTTTTCCCCTCAGGCGATCGCAATCAGCCCTCACAGCTTGTCACGATAGTTCCTGGTAAGGCAGCAGGCGCTGACTATACTTATGAGCCCGTTCAATAGCCCGTTCAATGGCCTGTCAGATGACGTCATCGCGTCCATATGTCATAAACAGACAGAACAATTTCTACAACAATTAAGATGACAATGTACCATTCCACCCGATGACTGCTATCGCGCTGTAGGACGCCTAGAGAAGTTTCTACCGTTCTAGAAACCAAGGCTAGCTTTTGCTCTAGGGCCACCAAGCGCTCTCGCAGCTCGTATTCGTCTTCTAAGCGCAAATACAGGCGGTCTAATTCGGGATAGTCCCAAACGGGGTCAGGCTTTTCGCCTACTTCAACAATGCCCAGCATTTTTTGCTGAATTAGCAGCGTGCCGCCGATGTAGCTCAGTAACTCTTTCTCTTTGGGCGGGCGAATGTTGTTGTCTTGAATGGCGGTTGTAAAGGGCTTGATTCGCTCAAATAAGCTGGTTACCTTATTTTCGTAGTATTCGAGAACAACGCTTTTGCCCAAGGCTTCGGCGACAATTTGCAGGCGTTCGGCGCTGCATTCTTGCAGCCAGAGAATATTACCTTCTAAGCGTTCTTTGGGGCGTTCTTTAGAGCGTTCTTGAAGATTTTCTTTGGTTTGAGGGCGAAAGGCGATCGCCAGCGTTTCTGTTTCTACTGATGCAATGGGTTCGCGCACGTGGGGCCGCAGCATTTCGAGCAGATCATTTTCTTCCTCGTCGCTCAGGCCAAACGTGACAACAACGCCATAGCGAAGGAGAACCGCGCAGCCAGTCGCACCTGCTTGAATAG
>JBARVS010000119.1:0-7416 GCA_049646385.1 Phormidesmis sp.
AAAGGGCTTTCGCGACCGACTTCGGCATCTAATACGGCTAGTTCGTCTTCGTATATGTCCACTGCATTCGCCGTTTCGTTTTAGTGTTTTGTTTGATTTGGGCTTTCATTGAGCCCTTATCAGCCTCTACTTATCAGCCGCTATAAGCTGGCAAAAACACGACGAGCCGCCGCCAGCGTATTTTCCACGTCTTCATCGGTGTGAGCGAGCGACGTAAAGCCCGCTTCAAACTGAGAAGGGGCGAGGTAAACGCCATTTTCTAACATGCCCCGGTGGAAACGACTGAACTTTTCGAGATCGGACTTTTTGGCATCGTCGTAGTTATGCACAGGCGAGCCCGTGAAAAACATACCGAACATCGCGCTAATGCTGCCACCGCTGACCTCATGACCTGCCTCGCGCGCGGCGGCAAGCAGCCCTTCACTCAGCTTTTTAGTGATTCGCTCTAGCTGCTCATAGGCATTAGGCCGACGCAAAATCTCCAGCGTTTTGATGCCTGCGGTCATGGCCAAAGGATTGCCCGAGAGCGTTCCTGCCTGATACACCGGGCCTGCGGGCGCAATCATTTCCATAATTTCACGGCGACCGCCATAGGCACCGACGGGCAGCCCGCCGCCAATCACCTTGCCCAGAGTAGTGAGATCGGGCGTGACGTTGAACTTTTGCTGGGCGCCGCCGTAGGCAATGCGAAAGCCTGTCATCACTTCGTCGAACACGAG
This sequence comes from Phormidesmis sp., assembly GCA_049646385.1. Lineage (GTDB taxonomy): Bacteria > Cyanobacteriota > Cyanobacteriia > Phormidesmidales > Phormidesmidaceae > Phormidesmis. The sequence continues at coordinate 720 of JBARVS010000119.1, forward strand.
CAGCGCATCGTTGTCTTTAGTAATTTCCCTAAGCCCTTCTAAAAAGCCCGCATCGGGGGTGACAAAGCCAGAGTTGCCAACCACAGGCTCTAAAATGACGCCAGCGATTTCGCCAGGATTGTCAGCAAAGAGCTTTTTGACGGCTTCTAGGTCGTTATAGGGCGCGTTGAGCGTGTCGGCAGTGGCGGCTTTGGGGACGCCGGGAGAGTCGGGCAGGCCGAGTGTGGCGACGCCAGAGCCCGCTTTGACCAAGAACATGTCGGCGTGACCGTGGTAGCAGCCTTCAAACTTGATGATTTTGTTGCGACCTGTGAAGGCGCGCATCAGTCGGAGCACGGCCATACAAGCTTCTGTGCCAGAGTTGACGAAGCGCACCATTTCTACGCTGGGGACGGCTTCGATTACCATCTCGGCCAGCACGTTTTCTAGGTAGCAAGGTGCGCCAAAGCTGGTGCCTTTATCAAGGGCGTTTCTAAGCGCTTCAATTACTTCGGGGTGGGCGTGGCCGCAAATAGCTGGCCCCCAGGTGCCTACGTAGTCAATATATTCGTTGCCGTCTACATCCCAGACGTGCGAGCCTTTAACGTGGTCAAACACGATGGGCTGGCCGCCGACTGAGCGAAAGGCTCTGACCGGAGAGTTGACGCCACCAGGCATGAGGGACTGGGCGGCTGAAAAAATCTCGTCAGACTTGGTGGTATTTAGGGCTTTATCAGATGTTTGATTGGGAGTGATGATGGTAGCCAAAATGCGCTCCTTGATATTGGCAGTGTTCTTTATCGTAGCGGCTAGGGCTGCTTTTTTGTTTTGCCATGTTAAGGAATGTATGGCGGCGTCGGTATCTGCTCACATTTGCTTTGCTTCCCTTATGAGGTTTGCTGAAGGGCGTAGCATATAGATTGCGAAATACTCTTTTTGTCTTTGACCTATGACTTTTCCGGTTCCCGTTGATAAAATTCGCTATAACGATCAGGGATTGGTGCCTGCGATCGCTCAAGACTATCTAGACGGCACGGTGCTAATGATGGCCTGGATGAACCCCGCCGCCCTACAAAAAACCATGGACAGCGGCGAAGTTTGGTACTGGAGCCGTTCACGCCAGGAGCTATGGCACAAGGGCGCAACTTCTGGGCATATTCAAAAAGTTAGGGCAGTGCGCTACGACTGCGACAGTGACGCTTTGCTAGTGACCGTAGAGCAAATGGGCGATGTGGCCTGTCATACGGGCGAGCGAAGCTGCTTTCATCAGATGGAAGGCGCTAACGGCGTGCAGGTTGTGCCGCCGCCTGCCGATACGCTTTCGCAGGTGTATCGGGTAATTTGCGATCGCAAAGCCAACCCCCAGCCTGATTCCTACACCAACAAGCTGTTTACAGGCGGCGACAATAAAATTTTGCAAAAAATTGGCGAAGAGGCTGTAGAAGTCGTGATGGCCTGCAAAGATGACGCGCCCGACGAAATTGCTGGCGAAGTCGCCGACTTGCTCTATCACACGCTAGTCGCCCTCGCCCATCATGATGTAGACATCAAAGCCGTTTACCAAAAGCTACAGTCCCGCCGCTCGTAGGCTAGGCGTTGCTTACAGCGCCAGCATCCCCGGCATCGCTACCACACTCGGCACAGACTTAATCAAGTTGCCCTGAAGAACCTGAAGATTCAGCGGAATCTCGACTGTAAATGTCGATCCCCTGCCGAGCTGAGAGTCGCAGATAATTTTGCCCCGATGATTAACGCTCACGATTTGATAGCTCATTGAGAGCCCAAGCCCAATGCCTGAGCCCACTGGTTTGGTTGTAAAAAAGGGATCAAAAATGTGGCGGCGCGCCGCTTCGCTAATGCCAATACCGTTGTCTGCAAACCGAACGCGCGCAAACTCAACGCCTTCTTTAACGATAGTATCGGTGGTGATAGTGATGGTAGGCGTAGGGGCGATCGCTTGCGTCAGCGGCTCACCTAGCCCTCCGCTCAAGCAGCCGTCAGAACAGCAGCCGTCAGAAGCGGCCCCTAGCTCGGGCGAAAGCGCATCTATAGCGTTGGCCAAAATGCCCATAAATACCTGATTGAGCTGGCTAGGATAGCCATAGAGCTTAGGCAGATTTGCATAGTGGCGCTTTACCTCAATGGCCGATCGGCCAGCCGTGGCCTGAAGCTGAGCCGTCATCAAAAAAACGGCGCTGTCTATGCCCTGATGAATGTCAACTGTTTTTGTTTCTGACTCGTCTAAGTGCGAGAAGGTTTGCAGCGATCGCACAATTTTTGAAATCCGCTCAGCCCCCGTTTGCATTGAGCCCAGCAGCAGCGGAAAATCCGCCTGAATAAATTCCAAATCGGCCTGCTCTAACGCCGCCGTTAGCTCAGCAGACGCCTGTGGAAATTCGCGCTGATAGCTGGCAATCACCGCTAGCAGGCTGTTCATATAGTCTTGTGCGGGCTCTAAATTACCCTGAATAAAGCTCACGGGATTATTGATTTCATGGGCAACGCCCGCTACGAGCTGCCCTAAGCTCGACATTTTTTCAGTTTGCAGTAGCTGTAGCTGGGTTTGCTTGAGCTTGGCTAGGGCTTGCTTTAAGCTGGCTTCGGCCTCTAGGCGATCGCTAATTTCCATCGTCAGCGTTTGGTTAGCCCGGTGCAAAGACGCCGTTCTGAGCATCACCCGCAGCTCCAAATCTTGATAAGAGGTTCGCAGGCGATCGCTCATTTGGTTAAAAGCTTCTGCCAAAGCCTGTAGCTCATCTCCTGTACTCACCAAAATTTCAGGTGCACTGTCGCCCTTGGCGCTGTTCAGAGCAAGGCGTTCTGTGCCAGACTGCAAGCGCTGTAGGTTTTGAGTCAGCGGCCTCAGCAAACAGTAAAACTGAGCAACCAGCATGAAGATGACTAAACCAAAATTGAGCATTGCGAGCCAAACCATCTGATCGTGTAGTTTCTGATGCTGGCTTTGGTAGGCTGCTGCCTGCGCGTTGGCCCCGGCTGATATCGACTGAATGGGCCCTTGAATGCTCTGCTCAAAAACCTTCAGCGAGCGGATAATATCCTGAGTTTGCTTTTCTAGAAGCTCAGCGTCAGTGTTGATTAGCTGCGTCGCCAAGCTATCAAGGTACTGGTGCCGAGAGCGAATATCTTCGATTTGCATTTGCAAGATCTTTTCACTGGCCCTTTCACTGGCCCTTCCATTGGCCCTTCCATTAGCGGGCAGGTCGGCTTCTAGATCATCTAATGCCTGAAAAAACTGCTGGCGCGATCGGGCATAAATGTCAGCTTCGGCGATGTCCCGATTGAGTACGGCTAGCCGACTAATCGCTGTCACCTGAGTGGCTAAAGCAACGTCTAGTTTTGTGACTGAGCCAACGGCGACTTCAGCTTGAGCATACATCGCGCGCAAAGATTTTTGCGCCCGCCGATTGATGAGGTAGCTGCTGCCAAAAAGAGCTGCGCTCAGCGCAATCATTAGCGCAGAAGATCCAATAAACTTAGTCGTGATTCGCATGGAATCGGCCCGTAAAACGCAAGGGAAAGCTGAGATGAGTGTTCCCACCGGAGATATCTGCCTTTCCAAGGCTCTCGTCGTGTGCTTTTAGCAGATGCTATTGCTCAATGACGCCTGTAGATACCATTGGGCTTACACTGTGAAATAGTATATATGAACTATATTATGAGCGAAAACATACCCGCCCAGCGCTTGGCTGAGCTGCGATCGCAGCTTCAAAAAGCCAGCTATGCCTACTATGTGCTCGACACGCCCGACCTGCCCGACGCGGTATATGATCGGCTCTATCGCGAGCTGCAAATCCTAGAAGCCCAGCACCCTGAGCTGCTGACGCCCGATAGCCCTACGCAACGGGTCGGCGCAGCGCCTGCCGCGCAGTTCACCTCTATCGCTCACAATATTCCGCTCTACAGCCTAGAAAATGCCTTTGATATTGACGAATATCGTGACTGGCAGGCTCGCTGGCAGCGCCTAGAGCCCGATATGGGGGAAGCTGAGGCGATCGCCGAGCTGAAAATTGACGGCAATGCCCTAGCGCTCACTTACGAAAACGGCCTGCTCGTGCGGGGCGTTACGCGCGGCGACGGCACTATCGGCGAAGACATCACGCCCAATGTGCGCACCATTCGCACCATTCCGCTGCGGCTGCATATGCCTGAAGGCCAGTCGCCGCCCCCGGTTGTAGAAGTGCGGGGCGAGGCTTTTTTACCGCTAGATGTCTTTACCCAGATTAATCAAAAGCGCGAGGCGGAAGGGACGGCGCTGTTTGCCAACCCTCGCAATGCCGCCGCCGGCACGCTGCGCCAGCTAGACGCGCAAAAAGTGGCCGATCGCCGCCTCGATTTTTTTGCCTACACGCTAATTATGCCGCAGGGCACGGGCGACGTGACCCCACCGACGACGCAGTGGGAGGCGCTAGAAGCGCTGCAAGCGCTGGGCTTTCGAGTAAACCCCAATCGGCAAAAATGCGCGTCAGCCGCAGAGGTCGCTAGCTATTACCGCCTGTGGGAAGAAAAGCGTCATGACTTGAGCTATCTCACCGATGGCGTGGTGGTGAAGCTCAACAGCTTTGAGCTGCAAGATCGGCTGGGCTTTACAAATAAGTTTCCACGCTGGGCGATCGCCCTCAAATACCCCGCTGAAGAAGTCCCCACCCGGCTCGAAAACATCACCGTACAGGTAGGCCGCACGGGTGCCATTACCCCTGTCGCCGAGCTAAGCCCTGTGCAGCTTGCGGGCACCACTGTCGCGAGAGCCACCCTGCACAACGCCGATAGACTAGCCCAGCTAGATTTGCACATTGGCGATACGGTGATTGTGCGCAAGGCCGGGGAAATCATTCCCGAAGTGGTGCGGGCCTTGATCGATCTGCGACCCGCAGGAGCCGAACCCTATCAGCTCCCGAAGACTTGTCCGGTATGCGATCAGCCAGTTGTAAAACCCGAGGGCGAGGCGGTAACGCGCTGCGTAAATGCCTCTTGTCCTGCCATTTTGCGAGGGTCGCTGCGGCACTGGGCGAGTCGCGATGCAATGGATATTAGCGGGCTGGGCGATCGCTGGGTGCAGCAGTGGATAGAGCAGGGACTCGTCACATCGGTTGCCGACCTGTATGACCTGACGGCAGAGCAGCTGATGGGATTGGATCGCATGGGCGAAAAGCTAGCGGCTAAGCTGATTGATGCGATCGCTACCTCCAAAAGTAAGCCCTGGGCCAAGGTTCTTTACGGATTAGGCATTCGCTTAGTCGGCAGCACCAACGCGCAGCTATTGGCTGATAATTTTCGCTCGGTAGAGATATTGTCGCAAACGGGGGGAGATGCGATCGCTCAAATATACGGCATCGGCCCCGAGATTGCCTATTCAGTGCGCCAGTGGTTTCAGGTGCCCGCTAACCAGCAGCTGATCAAACGGCTCAAGGCAAAAGGACTTCAGCTCGAAGCCGCTGAGCAAACTCAAGCCGATCAGCCGCCGCTATCGGGCCAAAGCTTTGTACTAACGGGTACGCTGCCCACGCTGAAGCGCTCAGAGGCCAAAAGCCTGATCGAAGCGGCAGGCGGGCGAGTCAGCAGCGCTATTAGCAGCAAAACCGACTATGTAGTCGTTGGTGAAAACGCTGGCTCCAAGCAGGCCAAAGCCGCAGCGTTGGGCCTTACGCAGCTCACAGAAGCAGCCTTGCTCAAGCTGCTGAGCTGAGCGCTAACTTGGCAAAATGTCTCTTCTGCGACTAGGCCACCTCGACAAAATGGTGCGGCCCTGCCGTACGCTCACAGTGCCGTCCGCTATACTTTTAGTCTCAATCATACAGATAAGTCTATAGGATAGGACTTAGATAGATATGGCACAGGCTTGGATGAAACGACTGCCTGCGGGCGTGTATGCAGCGATCGCACCCCTCGGTAAAACCCGGCTAGTGGTTAGTGCGATCGCCCTGATAATATTCTGCATCCTCTGCGCCATCACCTGGGCCCGCATTAGCTTCCCTTTTGAAGCCGAGCTAATTTTATGGCTACAAACCAACGTCACCGGGCTTTGGGGCCAGCTAGTCTCTCTGGTCTACTATGCGGGCGATACCGAATCTGCCGGGGTGGTCACGGCGATTGTGCTCATTTACCTGCTGATTAAGCGATGGTGGCAAGAAGGGCTTTGGTTTGCCGTTGCCACCGCAGGCGCACTCATTTTAGTGGGAGAAGTATTCAAACCCTTATTTAATAAAGATCGTCCTTCCTTTGTGAACGATCCTTCCATTCACGGCGCAGCCTTTCCCAGCGGCCATGCTACGGGCAACACTATCCTCTACTTTTTCATCGCCTACTTCATCACCGCCCAACTGCCTCATTTAGGTCGTAAGCTTCACCTGCTTGTTGCAGGCTGGCTCATTCTCATGGGCTTTGGCAGTATGCGAGTAGGCGCTCACTGGCTCACCGATATTCTAGGCGGCTACTGCTTAGGTTTTTTATGGCTAATGGTGTGCATGGCCCTACTTAACGCCTCTGCCCATATTCCTATTGTTAAAAAGCTACCGCATGGCACAACCCGCCGCTAGCTGCTAACGGCTCAGCTTAAACGACTTTAGCAACAGGCTACTCAGCAGGCGTCTCCGACTCAGTGCTATCCGCCACCGTGTCAGTAGGCTCATCTTTCGGCTCACCCTCTTTCGCCTTAGCAGTCTCTTTGTCTTTTTTCTCCTGATCGCGCTTAGCCTTTGTC
>JBARVS010000120.1:0-12416 GCA_049646385.1 Phormidesmis sp.
GCTTTGAACAACTTAGAGTACGTAACTATTGGTCAAAGTAATGCTCAAGCCTACGATATGAGACTATCTTCAAAAAGAGGGTAGAGGGCAAGTGGATCGAAACTCACAGAAAAGCAGGTATTTAAGATAAAGAGGCTGCTAACTGAAGAAGAGATGAGCTATGGCCAAATTGCTAAGAAATTTCAGGTGTGTAGAACCACTATTACGATGATCTCTACCAGCAAAACGTGGCGTCATGTTAAATGAAGACCAGAAAATGAAAAATAAGTTCAATGGGCGGTACAGAATTCGAATCTGTGACTTCCTCCCTGTCAAGGAGGCACTCTACCGCTGAGTTAACCGCCCAAGCGTAATGCTGGAAAACAGGCAGGATACCTATCTTTCCGTCAACTTAGCTCAATGGTGTTTAACTATACCATAGCGATTCGACTTGCGGCAATACTTAATTTTGCTACCCGCTTTACCAGTCAAAGCCATTAAAATAGGGAACTGCATAGATTCATCTCTCGAAAATTTTATGTACTGGCAAGAAGTTTCGGGCAATTGGTTTTTGGTTCCTGATCGCCCTCGGGCGATTATTCACTTTTTGGGCGGCGCGTTTGTGGCAGCAGCGCCGCATCTCACCTATCGCTGGCTGTTAGAAGCGCTGTATAATGAAGGCTATGCGGTGATTGCGACGCCGTTTGTGAATACGTTTGACCACGAGGCGATCGCTCAAGAGACCCTCGTCACGTTTGAACAAGGCTTTACGTTTTTAGGCAAGCAGCGCCCCGAGCTTAACAATCTGCCCATTTATGGACTAGGCCACAGCATGGGCTGCAAGGTTCATCTGCTCATCGGGAGCCTTCACCATGTGAACCGAGCCGGTAACATACTTATCTCTTTTAATAACTACCCTGCTCGCAAGTCCATTCCCTTGCTCGATCAGGCACTTCAGCAGGCCAAACAGTTCGCACCCGACTTCAATCTAGACACCCGGCTAGAATTTGTGCCTAGTCCCGAAAAAACGCTCTCACTGATTGATCAGAGCTATGACACGCCCTATAATCTGCTTGTCAAGTTTCGCAGCGACACCCTCGATCAAACCCGACCGTTGAGCGACGTATTAATCGGTCGTTATCCTCGTACAACTACCGTGAGGATTATCAAAGGATCTCACACGACACCCATCGCTCAAGATGTTCAGTGGCAGAGCAGCAGTTCGTTTAGTCCGCTTGATGCACTGGGTCAATTTGTAAAGCAAGAGTTCTATCGAGATATTAAGGTACTAAAGTCAGAGATTCTTTATTGGCTAGCAGGAGAGTGAGTCTGAAAATAAAATCAGCCTACGCTGTTAGCATACCGTGAGAGCCTGCTTCATTTTCGCTCTCAAACAGGGGAACAGGAATTGTCTTCTGAGCGCATGGAATTGTAATAATAAATCTTGTACCCTGTCCTAGCTCAGACAAGCACTCTATTGTGCCTTTGTGCTTTTCAACAATAATTTGGTGGCTAATAGAGAGGCCAAGTCCGGTGCCTTTGCCCACCGACTTAGTTGTAAAAAAAGGATCAAACAACTTAGTATGAACCGCTTTAGGAATGCCGGAGCCGTTATCCACAATTTGAATTTTAATCTGCTGATCGGCTATTATCTCTGTGTATATTTGAATGGTGCTAGGGGCTTCACTTTCTTTAAACCTAGCATGGCATTCCTCAAGGGCATCTATCGAATTAACTAAAATATTTAGAAACACCTGATTGAGCTGGCTAGGATAGCACTCTACCTTGGGCAAGTCCCCGTAGTATCTAACAACCTCTATGGGCTGAGTGCCCCCATTTCCTCGCAGTCGATTTTGTAAAATCAGTAGCGTACTATCAATACCCTCATGAATTTCTACAGATTTGAGATCAGCTTCATCTAGCCGTGAAAAGTTGCGCAGCGTCAGCACAATTTGCCGAATTCGATCGGCTCCTATTTTCAACGATTCTAAGAGCTTGTAGGCATCTTCTTTGATAAAAGGAACGTCTAAACTGTTGAGATGCGCTTGCAGCGCTTCCGGCGGCTGGGGATAGCATAGCTGATAGTGTTCTACTAACTCAATGAGTTCTTGAAAATAGTCTTGAGCAGGACGCAAGTTACCATAAATAAAGCTAATGGGGTTGTTGATTTCATGAGCAATACCAGCCACCATCTGGCCTAAAGAAGACATTTTTTCGCTTTGTACCAGATGCATTTGAGTTTGCTTTAAGTTTTCTAAAGCGGCACTTAGCTCAGCGGTACGGCTTTGCACTCTCTGTTCTAATTCTTGAGTGAGTCGCTGCAATTGAGACTCTGTTTTTGCCTGCTCTTCTATCTTTTCATTGAGCAAATCATTTTGCTGCTCTAGCCGACGGTTCATGTGATGCAAACGCAGCTGCATTCCCACTCTAGCAACGACTTCTTCCTGCTGAAAAGGCTTGGTAATGTAGTCTACAGCACCTAGCTTAAGGCCGTTTACCTTATCAAGGGTATCTGAGAGCGCTGTCATAAAAATAACTGGAATCGCTGTCGTTTTGTCATTTGCCTTAAGCTGACGACAGGTTTCAAAGCCGTCGAGCCCTGGCATCATAACGTCGAGCAAAATGAGATCGGGCTGGGCATAGGCTGCTTGCTCTATGGCCGATTCTCCATCAGTGGCAAATAGCGTAATCCATCCCTGGTCTTGAATGGACTCTGATAATACAGCCAGATTGGTGGGAGTATCATCTACAAGCAGTATCCGAATAGGATCAGACGCGGCGTTGTTCATGACTCCAGGGTAGTAAAAAATGATTGAATGAATTCTCTAGCCTTTTTCGTTTGAAACTGGCTCGATAGTGCTCTTAGCTCGCTTGTGAATTTTGATAGGTTTGGATTGTCTGTATCAAGCTGACTTAGGATGCCCGTCAGTCCATTGAGATCGCCCATCATCGTCAGGTGGTATAGATGGTCTAGGGTTTCTCTGCTAGGCGGAATGATGGAGGCTGATGAAGGCGTGAGTGTAGAATTTTGGACTTTTAGTGCTTGGGTAGAGGCGGCTATTAATCTAGATGTACTATCCTCAGCCTGATACAGCCACTCTACTTTGAGGCACCGCTGTAGAACGTCTAAGAGACGATCAACTTCTAGCGGCTTAGGTAAAAAGAAGTCGGCTCCGGCTTTGAGACTTTGCTGGCGATCGCCCTCAAAAACATAGGCGCTTAAAACAACAATTGCCGTCTTAGCAGTCTCTGTCTGCTGTCTCAGCTTTTCTACGATGGCCGCTCCATCTAACTGTTGCATTGCTAGCTCAGTAACTATCACATCAGGCAGCTGTTCGGCAGCTATAGCCACACCCATCCGGCCCGCTTCAGCCTCAATTACCCCAAAGCCAACAGAAGCGAGCAGTTCAGCTACCGTTCGACGGCTGGTAGAATTTTCATCAATGACCAAAGCGGTAGGTCGCGCAGATTTGATACCCACAATGCGTCCGCTATGGGTGCGGTAAGGCTTCTTTTTTGCAGATGCTTCACCTACGCCTATCCAGCTTTCAGCCTGGGCCAGCTCGGGCTCCAGCCAAAAAATACTGCCCTTGCCAATCTCACTGCTTACCTGTAGCGGGCTGTCCATCATCTGCGCAATTCGCTGGCTAATTGCTAGCCCTAGCCCCGTTCCAGCCGCTTTTTTATCAGCACTTCCTACCTGCTCAAACGGTAGAAAAATCTTCTCCAGCTGAGCAGGCGTCATCCCTACACCCGTATCTTTTATTTGAAAGCGAATTTTTTGGGCTGGTTTCTGTATTGTTTTTGAGATTGTTGAAACCACGCAAACTTCAAACGTCACGCTGCCCTCATCGGTAAACTTAATGGCGTTGCCTAGCAAATTAATGAGCACCTGGCGAAGCCTCTTTTCATCCGCGTGGACGCCAGCAGGCAAGTCTTTAGAAAAGCAGCTGTGAAAGGCAACGCCTTTTTCCTCAGCTCGAACTTTACAAATTTCTGTGACGCCTTCTAAGAATGCGTAAAAGTCGAAGTCATGACCTTGCAGATCTAGCTTGCGCGCCTCAATTTTAGAGAGATCTAAAATGTCGTTAATTAGCGTTAGCAAATGCGACCCGCACTGATGAATGATATTAACGCCTTTGAGCTGCTTAGGCGCTAGCCCGGTCGAGCGCTCTAAAATTTGCGCATAGCCTAAAATACCGTTGAGCGGCGTTCGCAGCTCGTGGCTCATATTGGCCAAAAACTCGCTTTTTGCCTGATTAGCTGCGTCGGCAGCCTGCTTAGCTTTGGCTAAAGAGTGGGTGCGTTTTTCTACCTTTGTCTCTAGCGTTTTGGAGTAGTCTGTGAGCTGATTGTTGGCCTCGGCTAGCTGACTGTTGGTAGTTTCTAGCTGGGCGTTAGCGTAGGCTAGCTGGCGGTTAGTGTCTTTGAGCGTTTTTTGGCGGTAGGCGTGGGTGGTGGCTAGCCCGCCTAAGCTAAGGGCGACCAATGGCGGCACAACGGGCACCAGGACGCCCAGCAAAAAGCTGACATAGGCACAGCCAATTAGTAAACCGCTGACGCCGAGCCCCGTGCAAAAAGCGCCGCGCAAAAAGCGAAACTGCTGACGGCGCTGTTGAGCAGCGGCAATTTGCCAGCTGCCCGCCGTCCCTAGCAGCGCCGCCAGCACGATCCATGCCTGCGCTTGAGGGGCCGAAAAGCTCACTAGCCCAACTCGATTGGCGATCGCACTTTGAATGAGCTGACTGGCAATATTAGCGTGAACGATCACCCCCGGCATGACTTTGCGGCCCGCGACGCCCCAGGTATTGCTGTAGGGCGTTTCAAAAAAGTCATTCGTGCTAGGGGCGATTGAGCCAATCAGTACGATGCGATCGCGCATCAAGTCGGCTTTTACCTGTCCAGAAAGCACCTCGCGCATGGGCACTGTCACAAAAGCTTCCTCATCACCGCGCCAGTTCAGCAAAACCTGATAGCCACCTAAGTCTTGCTTGTCATAGCCCGCTTCATGAGGGCGCAGCGGCTGAAAACGCGCCCTCCCTAGCTGAAAAATTTGCTTTTGAGGATCCACCGATTCCAGGCTAATCTTTTCTTTTTCTAGGTAGCTCAGCGCCGTCTGCGTGGCTAGCCCTGCCTTAACTACGCCATCGGCCTGCTCATCTTCAGCAGTGAGCAGGCCGCGACGCACTTTTCTATCGGCATCTAAAGGCAAATCGGCGATCGCTACCTGTCCTATCTCGGCTAGAGCGGGCGGGGGTGCCACCCGACTGCCCGTAATTTTCTCAACGCCAATTAGCGCAGGCGTCGATTGAAACAACTCAACGAGCTGATCGTGACCGGGCTCCTCAGGGAGGTCGCGGTATAGATCTAGAGCGATCGCTCGCGGCTGCTGCTGCTTAACTTTAGTAAGTAAATCAGCTAAAATGCCGTCGGGGATAGGCCAGTCTGCCGCTGCTCGAATATCGAGTTCATCGATGGTCACAACGACAATGCTAGAGTCTTTACCCTCGAAGGGCCGCAGGCGAAAAAAGCTGTCTCTAACTTCCCACTCCAACAGGTTAAAAACACCGAGATAGTTTCCTACCACAACAGCGGTGGCAACGACGGGTGCAATTATCAGAGCGCTTTTGGTATGGCTAATAGAGGCTCTAAGTTTCGACCACATGGACTGCTGATTAAGCCATTAGTTAAAAAGCCGACGCTGCTTGACGACCTGTGGCCCTATCATTCCCGCACAGCACTGTGAAGCAGAGGTAAAGCGCCGCGTAATATTAAACTATCTGCTTTTATCCGGCGCTGCGTAGTATTCATGACGGATAAAGGGCAGGGCGATCGCTTCTCCGCTCACAGGTTTACCCGCCGCGCCCGCTACTTCTACAGCCAAACCTTCGCCGCCCGCTTTTGTGCGTAAGTAGGCTAGCGCGATCGCCCCTTCTGCTGTTTCATCTGGCTTTTGAACAACGCTCGTCAGCCTGCCTACTTTCACACCCGCCGCTGAAACAACTGCGCCAGGATCGGCAGGGCCATTGAGCTTTAAGCCCCACAGCCGCTTTTTCACGCCTTGATAGGTATTGAGCCGAGCAATTGTCTCCTGGCCAATGTAGCAGCCCTTTTCAAAAGAAATGCTGTGCCAAAGACCTGCTTCTAACGGGTTGTCGTCATCGGTTAGCTCATGGGCGGGCGCGGGCCGACCCTGCTGAACACGCAGCCTCTCCCACTCGGCAGCACTGCCCGCTATAGCGCCCGCCGCAATCATCGCTTGCCATACAGCATCGGCTTGGGCTTTTGGCCCCCAAATCGTATAGCCATCTAAGGCAAGATCGCTACCAACTGCAACCGTAATAGGCGCTTCTATACTGGCAGGTGAGAAGGTTTGATGAGCGAATAGAGGTTCGTTCAGCAGTTCCTTTGCGCCAAGCTGTTCTACTACGCTATCTGCACCCTCTCCCAGCGCTGTGAACATAAAGGTTTGCTCGCTTTCATCGGTTAGGCTCACTTTGTCAGAAAAGAAAATGTAGCGATCCATCCAGTCATGCAGCGGCTGGGCCATGCCGGGTGAAGCCACGACGAGCAGCGACTCTGAAAAGGCATACACGGTCGCTAAATCAATCGTGCGCCCCGTGGACGTGACAAAGACGGTATAGCAGCCCTGACCAGCTGCGAGCTGTTCAATGTTGTTAGTGGTTTGATTGTGCAAAAAGCGAACGCGGTCTGCACCCGTCAAACGAATGCGGCTCCAGGCGGTGCGATTAAAAACGGTGGGCATTATCTTTTTCCTTCAAAAACCATCGGTACGCCTCTGGCCGGGGCAAGGGTGACGCCTCGGCGCTTGGGCAGTTCGGGCGTGCTGTCGGCTAGGCGAAACTGGTAATGAGAAACGAGAGTGGCGATCGCCAGCTTCATCTCATATTGGGCCAAAGCCGCGCCCACACAGCGCCTTGCTCCGTTGCCAAAGGGAATAAATTCATAGGGTGAAAACTTGTTCTCTAAAAAGCGTTCGGGGCGGAAGGCTTCAGGGTTAGGGTACAGGTCTTCTCGCTGGTGAGTGAGAAAAATGCAGCCCAAAAAGGTTGTGCCGGGGGTAAAGCTGTGGCCGCCGACGGTGACGCTCTCTTGAGCCACGCGCGGGAAAGTGAACATCGCTACGGGCGATCGCCGCAAAGTCTCCTGGCAAACCGCGCTTAGATACGGAAGCTGAGAAATTTGCGTGGGCGTAGCTTCCGTCTCTGAGTCGTTCTCTAGCGCATCTAGCTCGGCTAGCAGCTTGGCTTTGACCTCAGGCTGATGATGAATCCAGTACATGGCCCAGGCGATCGCCGTTGCCGTTGTTTCATGACCTGCCATCAGTAGCGTCATTAGCTCATCGCGCAGCTCTTGCTCGCCTAGGGCTTCACCGTTTTCAGTGCGAGCGGCCATCAGCATAGAAAGAATGTCGGTGCGGGTGGGGTCGGGGTTGGCTTGGCGATCGCGAATTTCTGCATACAACAAATCATCTAGCCTTGCTCTTAGCCGAACCACCTTCCCCCAAGGGCTCCAGGCTCCTAAGTCCTTTTGCAAACTGTTGAAAAACAGCATGAGCGCCGCCAGCGGTGAGCCCACAGAATCAACCGTTTGCGTCAGCAGGCTCAATATCTCTTTTGATCTTGGGCGATCGCTCAGGCCGAAAACGACTTTAGAGATAATTTGCAGCGAAACTTGCTGGGTGAGATCGCGAGCCGAAAAAGCAGCGCCGACCTGAAGCGGCTCAACTACTGCTTCGGTCAGATCGCAAATGAGCTGACCATACACGTCTAATCGTTCGCCGTGAAAGGCGGGGGTGACGAGCTGACGGCGTTCTTTGTGGCGATCGCCGCTGAGCATAATCACCGAAGCACCGCCGATTAAAGGCTCTAAAATGCGGTTGAACTCACCCGGTGCGCTAAAGGTTTTGCGATCGCGGCTCAAAATATACTGCATCGCCTCAGGGTGGCTGGTAATCACCACCGGGCCAGTGCCAAAGCCCAGCGAATCTTCCTCAAAAAAATCGGGCGTATCGCCTTTGGTTCGCTCCAGATAGGTTACCGGATCGAGAATCCACTCCAGCCGCCTAAAAACGCTAAAGCCCTTAGGCTTTTGAATCGGGCTTAGCAAGCCTGCCTGAGCATTTGGCTGCCTGCCCTGCGAAGCTGAGCTGGTCATAAATGGCACCTAGTTTTTAACCCTGTCTTTACCCATTGTAAACAGATCTTTATGGGCAATCCCGATTTTCCTCACTCCCGTCTGGCATAATCGTGTGGCACAAAATTGCCCGACTGCGATTCACCCCCCGTAGATTTGCCCCGGTCAAATCCGCGCCACTGAGGTTAGCCGCTCCAATTACCGCCGCCGTTAGCTCAGTATTGATGAGCTTGGCATCCGTTAAGTTAGCATCGACCAAATTGGCCTGCGTCAAAATAGCCCCGCTCAAATCTGCGCCCGTCAGGTTGCTATCTTTCATCTGTGCGCCGTTTAGCTCCGCGCCTGATAGGTTAGCGCCCGTCAGATTAGTCTCTATTAAGTCGGAGAGCATCAGGTTAGTTTTCGATAAATCTGTGCCGCTCAGGTTTGCCCCTGTGAGCGAGGCAATTTTAAGATTAGCCATATGCAGCTGAGCGCCTGAAAGGTCAGCGTCGTTGAGAATGCATACCGGGCATTCGTTGCTGTCCATGAGCATGTCTATGTCTTCTTGAATAAAGGCATAGCTAGGCGCTGCAAAGCTCAGCAGCCCGCTCAGTAAAATGGCGAGCGAGACAATCGTTGAAATACAAATTTTCTTCATGGTCTTCTTTATACTGTTTGAGCGTTTTGTTTGAGCGTTTTGTTTGAGCGTTTTAACAGGGGGAAGGCGCAAAGCCTCCTAATATAAATGACGATTTACATTGTCCCACACTCACCCTCTATCATTCTAGAGACGCTTTAGAGGCCGCTCTAGAGATGTACATAAGATGGAGCCTTGCATGTTCAATTTCAAGCCGCAGCTGCTTTTGCTATACCTGATTGTGGGCGGCATTGCGCTAGCGCTGTATAACGGCGATCCTAACTGGAAAGCAACGGCTGAGGTGCTGCGCAACGGCGTGGTCATTACCTGGCTTATCAGCCTGATAAATATCCTGCTAGGCAATAGGCTAGGACGGCTGCTAGGCATCAGGCCCAGGCATCTGCTCGGCCTGCTGGGAATTGTCTGCTCCCCTTTTTTGCATCGCGATATCAAGCATTTGATGGCTAACACGGTGCCTTTTTTAGTGTTGGGCTGGCTGATTTTACTGCAAGATAAGATTCAAGGCAGCAGCGGCTTTTATACGATCACGGTGACTATTTTGCTGGTTGGTGGGCTGGGCACCTGGCTTTTTGGCCGGGATGCGATTCATTTAGGCGCGAGCGGCTTGGTGTTTGGCTACATTGGCTTTTTGCTAGCGGGTTTGTACGTGGGGCCAACGATACTGACGCTAGGATTTGCGCTGATTGTCTTTTGGATGTATGGCAATCAGCTATGGGGAATGCTGCCGCAATCGAGTGAAAAGGCGGTGTCGTGGGAAGGGCATTTGTTTGGTTTTGCAGGCGGCATTGTCGCTGGCATCAGGCCAGACCTTTTATCTGAGCTTTGGGAGCGAATGAGCAGTGCTTTGTAGCGGAAGGCGATGATGTACGGAAGGCCCACAGGTGACGATGACGGCAGTATCAAGCTATATTGAAGGCGTGCAGCAGTGGCCAGATATTGTCAGTAAAAAAACGATGTCTGTCAATGGTTCTAAAGACGAGCCCTTTAAAAACGCATGTGCTAAACCGTTTTTTTTCAAGGAATTGTTGCTATGAAATCTTTTGTGTATGGTGGGCTGTCTGCGCTAGTGCTAGCGGGCGGTGGTTCGCTGTTTGGGCCGCTGTGCGCTGAGGCGGGTGCGCAGGTTTTTTCGTCGCAGCGATCGCCCCAAACCCAAACCCAATCCCAATCCCAGTTTCCTTCTCAGCCCGGTGCGCCCGTTCCTAGAAACAGCCAGCGCACCCGTCCAGAGCCGCTTCAAAGCTCTACGACGGTGCAAGCTGCCCTCGCTCAAGATGAAACGCTCTACCTCAATAAGGGTAATACTTACAGCTACAATCTAATTGTTCGCAATGAGGCCATCCTCGGCGGCCAGCGGCTACCGACTGGCGCAGTGGTACGAGGCCAGTTTGAGCCTGCTGAAGGTGGCTTAGTGTACAAGGCAAATTCTGTTGAGGTAGGCGATCGCATCTATCAGGTCAATGCGGTTTCTGAGCTGCTGCGCGATCGCAAAGACCCTCGCCAAAAAACAACTGGCGCAATTGTCACCGATGCGGCCATTGGCGCGGCGGGCGGCTATGTATTGGGCGAAGTGCTCGGCAATGCCAACGTGTGGGAAGTGGTTGGCGGTGCGGCAGCGGGCGTATTAGTCGGCAATACAACTGCGCCTTCTGTAGTAGTCGTCAAACCAGAAGATCAGATCGTGCTGTACTCAAACTGATGACTGGTTGAGCGACTGGTTGAGCTAGCGACTCAAACGGCGAAGACTCAAACGGCGAAGCTCAAACGGCGAAGACCATGCCTAATCTGGCAGAACGTAAGCAGGAACTTCTGCCAGGGTGACTTCGTTGAGCTGTCTTACCTTGAGGTCTTGATAAAAGTTCTCTTGCAGCAGCTCTACCTTCGATTGAGAGGTGAGAAACAACAGACCCCAAAAAACGCCGACTTTCTCATGCTTGTAGTCTGCCTCGGAGAGTTCGCCTTTGATAGGGCCGCCGAGCACGTCGGGGCGAAAGCTGGCCCAGTGGGTGAGCAATAGCTCAAAGTCCATCCAGTTGACGCTATCTGCAAAGACATCGTCCCAGTGGTTTTCTAAAAAGGCGTTGAGGGCGTCGGCAATTTCATTGAGGTTTTCCTGGTGGGCTAGCTCGGCAATGGCGCGGACGGCTTCTCGCTTGGTATGGGGCTTGGCCTGACGCGATCGCACTCTTGACGGCTCACTCATAGCGGCGGCGATCGCCTCTAGCTGATCGATTAGCTCACTTAGCGTCACCTGCCTTTTTGCAGGCGGCGGCGCGACTGCCCTGCGGTGAATATGCTGCTCTAAGTTGCGCGGCAGCTCGTTGGTAGCGTAGTCAAGCTCGTCTTCAAAGAAATCATCGCCCTCTAGCTCGGCTTCCGGCTGCTCTAGCTCATGGCGCACCAGCGTATCGGCCTTTAGCAGCACTAGCATAGAAGCATACAAAAAGGCTTGCCCCGACTCCGACAGGCTCGACTCATAGGATGATCGGCCCTGGGCTGGCTTTTTCACAATCGGCTGATCGCTCAGCGTCTTTAAAAAACGGTCAATCACGTCAATGACCTGCACGTCCCAGGGATCGATTTCGCCCTTTTCGGCTAGGTCAATGAGGAATGCGATCGCGCCTTGGGCCAGTGAGCTAGGCATAAAAAGCTAGCCAAATTGCTAGGTTGAATGAACACAGCGAACAGCGGCCTGTAAGCACGCTAGCACGCCTATTCTAGGAAAAACTTTAGCTTTTGCAAAGGTAAGCCAATACACAACCGTTGAGGCACACCGTCAGCAGAGCCTTCAGCAGACCTATTGAGCCGCAAAATTTGAGTTACAAAATTAGTTAGTCTGCGTTCAGGTTTTCTGAGGAACCTGAGGCATTGGCCTGAGGCAGCATAGGCAGCTGCTCTAGCTCTATCCTGTAGCGCTCCACGTCTTGTTCAAGCTCCTCAATGCGCGACTCTTTTTTCTGCATCTCTGGCAGCTGTTGAGCAACACCTTGAAGCTGCACCCACACATTAAACACCCAGGCTAGGGTGGCGCCAATGCCTGCTGCAATAATAAGTTCCACACTCAGCGGCGCTTCTACATCTACGCCTTGCACAATGTGGATAACAGAAGGCGTTGTATTCTCAATACCGAAGAGAACAAGCGCCAGACAAATTACGAAAATCACTACGAAATTGACTTGCTTCATAGGCTTCACCTCAGTTCAAGAGGGTTACGTCAAGATTTGTTCGCCAACACTATAGCCGCTAATGGTAAAAATAGCGGACTTTTATTTGAGGTGAAGCCAAAGAAAGTAACTGCTAGTGTACGTCTTAGCCATCTTTAGTCAAGCGCATAAAAAACAAGCTATGCAAACAGTTACAATTGGCGTTGTTGCATGAATGATCGTTGCTATATAAGGGTTTCAGACCATGAAAAAGCTAAATCTGGGGATTTTTTGAGTTTGCAGCCGCTGAAACCCTTGCTATGACTGGATTGATTTATGCAACAAAGCCGTTACAATTTACAAAGCGACGCAAAAAGGAAAAGGGACAGCAGCTACTAAAGCAAAGATTCAGGTGACGACGCCGTGCAAGGACTCGTCCAAATTACTGACTTTGTTATAGCGGAGATATGACACCAGAGATGTATCCAGATATTGGT
>JBARVS010000121.1:0-26246 GCA_049646385.1 Phormidesmis sp.
TTTTAGATGTGCTGATGCCCGAATTAGACGGGTTTCAGGTGTGCCAAGCGCTGAGAGAAACGTCTGATGTGCCTGTGATTATGGCGACGGTGCTAGGTAGCTCTGCTGATCGGGTTATTGGGCTAGAAATGGGTGCTAATGACTATATCGTCAAGCCTTTTTCTACTAAGGAACTGATTGCCCGGATTCGCTCTATATTGCGTCGGGCCCCTCAGCGCAGAGATAAAGGGGAACCTACCGCTCCCTCGCAGCAAGTTTTGAGAATCGGTCAGCTAACGATTGATCCGATTACCCGCAGAGCCTACCGAGGCGCGCATCATCTACATCTAACGGAAATTGAGTTTCGCCTAATTGAGCTATTAGCGAGCAAGCCAGGTCATATTTTTTCGCGGGGAGAGATTCTTGAGTCGCTATGGGGCTACGATGCCAGCAGTGCCTCGGATACCAAAACGGTAGATGTCCATATTTCTCGGCTGCGGATTAAGCTTAACGACCATACTCGTAACCCGGATTTCATTGTTACGATTCGAGGGCGTGGCTATATGTTTTTAATGCAGCGTTAGCACTTGACCATAAACCTAGTAATTAAACCCAATAATCTTGCTGGTTCGACTATTCACTGGGTACGCCGCAAAACACAACATGCTGACTGAATACGACAAAGCAGCATAGTCGGAATCAGAAATCCCACAAAAATTGGCCTAAGATAACGGTTAGAAAATATATGAGTTTGCTCTCACAACCTAACAAAGTGCTCATGAAACGTCTGTTAGCTGTGCTATCTGCTGCTGCTCTAACCGCTTTGTTTTTGGGAAGCTGCGCCACCGAAGATGCCTCTATCGCTGTAGAGAATTCATCTGCTGATCTTCCTGAGGGCTCAGACCAAAGATCGGCCAGTCAGCCGACCGATCCAGCTGATAAAGCCTCAGATAGCCAAGATGCAGAAGCTAAAACAGCAGAAGCCGACAAGCCAGACACCGCAAAGCTAGATACTGAGGGCGTTGAGCAAAAGAACGTCAAGCTGCTGATAGACGACCAGCAAACGGCAGGGCAAGTTATTGTCAAAGCAGTCTCAACCTCACGCGATGGCTGGGTCTCTATTCACAAAAGCCAGGAAGATGGCAGCATTCGTTTGCCCGAGAGCATTGGTGAGGCCCGTGTAGATGCTGGCGACAATGAGGATGTTGTTGTCGATTTGTGGGAAGCGCCTGCGATTGATGACAAGCTATGGGTGCTGCTGCACATTGATGCGGGCGAGCGAGGCACCTATGAATTTCCTGAAAAAGATCTGACCGTGAAGAAAAACGGCGAAACGATGGCTCGCTCTTTCGTGATTAAAAAAGAGGACAAGAAAGAAGAGTAGGCTGAGGTTAAGAAGAGGCCATGGCCGAGCGATTAGGCCGAGCAAAAATCATGCGACCCGCAGAGGTTTGTAGCGCGCCTGTGACGACCACCACCAAATCATCACCAATGAACTCGTTGCCTTCTTCAACCACGACCATCGTGCCATCGTTGAGGTAGCCTACGCCCTGAGAAGGTTCTTTGCCTTCTTTAAGCACCTTAATTTCAATATCGTCACCCGGTAAATAAGTAGGGCGAATTGCCTTTGCTAAGTCGTTAATATTCAAAACGCCAACCTGCTGAACGCTGGCCACTTTATTGAGGTTGTAGTCGGTGGTAATTAAGCCTGCGTTCATTTCTTGAGCAAGTTTGACTAGCTTGGCGTCTACTTCGTTAATGTCACCGTAGTCAGCTGGATCGATTAAAACGCGATCAGGATAGTTCTCGCGGATACGGTTGAGGATGTCGAGCCCTCGTCTGCCTCTCGCCCGCTTTTGGTCGCTAGCCGAATCAGCTACGCGCTGTAGCTCTTGCAGTACAAACTGAGGGATGACGAGCTGTCCTTCGATGAAGCCAGTGGCCAGCAAGTCCTCAATTCGACCGTCGATAATGCAGCTCGTATCAAGCACTTTTGACTTAGAAGGCTTGAGCGTGCCTTCATTGATCAGCATTGTTTCGTAGCTGTTGGGGTTGATGAGCCGAAACAGAGCGCGACCGTTGGTTTCAGCCAGGTTGATGCCTGAGACGGCAAAAAGCAAGCTGCCCATCACGGCGGTAACGGGCTTAATAAAGCCAAATTTTTCAGGAATCGGCAGTAAAAACAGCGGTGCGAGCATTAGGTTGGCAATTAACAGGCCAATCACTAGCCCGATCGCTCTTGCCAAAATTAGGTCGGGAGCCATGTTTTTAATCTGGCTCTCTAGGCGGCGGTAGCTGGTTTGCACCACGAGGCCAACGCCTACGCCAACGAGTGCGCCAAAGCCGCCAGTTACTGCTTCAAGCCCTTCTATGTTGGTGACCTGCTGAAGCGCATAGTCAGGCAAAAAATCGACGCTAAAGTAGCCGATGCCTGCCCCGGTTAAAACGAATGAAAAGATGATGAGTGCGTCAAGCATAAGATAGGGATAAAACCAGTGAAAGAGGTTCTCTAAAGGGTTTAAAAAATCTTTTGAGAAGCTTTGGGTGCCTGCTAAAGCGTTGGTATAATTGCGGTTACGGCTATTATAGGGGTTGGGCTTGCGATCGCTGCCTTTATCACTTTTTTTGTAATCTTGTCAGTGCAAAATTGTCTAAAACGCCACCCTACCCCACTTCAGCCTACATTCACATTCCCTTTTGTCGGCGGCGCTGCTTTTACTGTGATTTTGCTATTTCTGTGGTGGGCGATCGCAAACGAGGCGATACCTCATCTACCATCAGCCAGTATATAGACACGCTGATTCAAGAAATTCAGGCCACCCCGCTCGTTGGAAACGCCCCTTTGAAAACCATTTTTTTTGGCGGCGGCACCCCTTCTTTACTTGCGGTGCCTCAGCTCGGCGCGATTTTAACCACCATAGATAAACGATTTGGCATTGCCGCCAGCGCTGAAATTTCTATGGAGATGGATCCAGCGACGTTTGATCTGTCTCACGCCCAAGGCTATCGCACCGCAGGCGTTAACCGCGTTAGCCTGGGCGTACAAGATTTTCACAATGATGTGCTAGCCGCTAGCGGACGGTTCCATCGCAGGGCAGATATTCTTCGCGCTGTAGAAACGCTGCGACGGGCCCACTTTGACAACGTTAGCCTCGATCTTATGTCTGGACTGCCTCACCAAACGCTAGAGAGCTGGCAGTCTTCGCTGGCGCAGGCCATTGACCTCCAGCCTGCCCATGTTTCCCAGTACGATCTGATTGTCGAGCCTCAAACCGCCTTTAGTCGATATTTCAAACCGGGTGAGGCACCCTTGCCCAGCGATGCTCACACGGCTCAAATGTACCGAATGGCCCAGCGATCGCTCAGTGCAAACGGCTATGAGCACTATGAAATTTGTAACTATGCCAAACCGGGCCGCGCCGCCCAGCACAACCTTACCTACTGGAAAAATCAGCCCTGCTATGGCTTTGGCATGGGGGCCACTAGCTATGTAAATTATCAGCGACTCGATAGACCGCGCACTCAAAAGTCTTACAGGCAGTGGGTAGAGCAGTTTATTCGGGCACAAGGGCGCAGGGCTGAACCGATGATATCGCCTGAAGAACGGGTGCTAGAGAGTATTATGGTGGGCCTGCGACTGAGCGCAGGCATTGCGCTGAGCGAGCTGTATGAGGTGTACGGCGAAAAAGGGCTCAGGGCAATGGAGCAGGCGATCGCTCCTCATATCCATCAGCAGTGGGTGATCTGCGAAGAAGCTAACGAAAATCAGGCGAAAGTTACGCTCTGGCCTACTAGCCGCCTGCGGCTCAGCGATCCTGAAGGCTTTTTGATGTCAAATCAGGTAATTGTCGATACCTTTAACGCATTAGAAGGACTAGATCCTTAGCTCATCCTTTCCCCGCTTTGCAGTAAGATAACCCTCTGTATAACGCTCAAAAATTTTTATCATCCATGGCTAAGGTACTCGTCTCAGATCCTATTGACCAGACTGGCATAGACATTCTTTCCCAGGTCGCCAGCGTAGATGTTAAAACCAAGCTGTCGCTAGCGGATCTCATCGCCATCATTCCAGAATACGACGCGCTGATGATTCGCTCGGGCACCAAAGTCACTAAAGAAGTGCTCGAAGCGGCGACGAATCTCAAAATCATTGGTCGCGCGGGCGTTGGGGTAGACAATGTTGACGTTCCTTGGGCCACTCGTCGCGGCATTGTGGTGGTGAATTCGCCCGAGGGCAACACGATTGCGGCGGCTGAGCACGCCCTCGCGATGATGCTCTCGATGTCGCGCTATATTCCAGCGGCGAACAAGTCGATGAAGGAAGGCGAGTGGGATCGCAAGGCGTTTACGGGCGTAGAAGTGTATAAAAAAACGCTGGGCGTGGTGGGCTTAGGCAAAATTGGCTCTCACGTAGCAACGGTGGCGCGGGCCATGGGAATGAATTTGCTGGCGTTTGATCCGTTTATTTCGAGCGATCGCGCCGAAGAACTGGGCTGCCGCCTGGTAGAAATGGACTTTTTGCTCAGCGAGTCCGACTACATCACGCTGCACATTCCTAAAACGCCCGACACCGCCAACTTGATCAATGCCGACTCTCTGGCGAAGATGAAGCCCACCGCTCGCATTGTCAACTGCGCCCGTGGCGGCATTATTGACGAAGCCGCCCTCGCCCAAGCCCTGCAAGATGGCGTCATCGCGGGCGCTGCGCTAGACGTTTATGGCAGCGAGCCCTTAGGCGAATCTCCACTGCGATCAGTGGGTAAATCGCTGGTGCTCACGCCTCACTTAGGCGCATCGACCGCCGAAGCACAGGTTAACGTTGCCATTGATGTCGCCGAGCAAATTCGCGATGTGCTTCTAGGACTGCCCGCCCGCTCAGCCGTTAATATTCCCGGCCTGCGCCCCGATGTTTTAGAAAAGCTGCGGCCCTACCTCAACCTGGCCGAAACCCTCGGTAATTTTGTCGGCCAGCTCGCCGGGGGCCGGATTGAAGAACTCACCATTCGTTTGCAGGGTGAGCTTGCCCAGCACGATACCAAGCCCATCGTCATTGCGGCGCTAAAAGGACTGCTTTCCCCTGCCCTGCAAGAGCGAGTGAACTACGTCAACGCCTCGATTGAAGCTAAAGAGCGCGGCATTCGCGTGATTGAAACCCGCGATACCACTGCTGAAGACTACACAGGCTCTTTGTATTTAGCGGCCAAAGGCTCGCTAGGTGAGCACTCGGTAACGGGCGTGCTGCTAGGGGGCAGTGAAGTTCGCATTATCGATATGGATAACTTCCCGATTAACGTGCCGCCAACGCAGTACATGCTCTTTACGCTGCACCGCGATATGCCCGGTATCATTGGTAAAATTGGCTCGCTGCTGGGCAGCTTTAACGTCAATATTGCCAGTATGCAGGTCGGTCGCAAAATCGTTAGAGGCGACGCCGTGATGGTGCTAAGCATTGACGATCCGCTGCCCGAAGGCATCCTAAACGAAATTAAAAAGGAGCCCGGAATCAGCGATGCCTATACGGTAGCGCTGTAGCTCCGTTAAAGATACGAAAGAGACTAGAGATACGAAAGAAACATGAATAACCAATGGTGGGAAGTCACCGTCATTTGCCCGTTCGCGCTAGAAGACACGATCTATTGGGCCTTTGATCAGCTAGGCAGCAAAGGAACCGCTAGCCAAACTAAGGACAATAGCCGAATTGTGACGGCCTACTTTCCACAGGTGCGGTTTGAGTCTTCAGCTTTTGAAACGCTTAAGTCTGACCTGTTGGGCGCTCATGGGCCTGAATCGGTGACGCTTGACTGGCGGCTGATTGAGGAAGAAGACTGGGCTAAAAGCTGGAAGCGGCACTGGCAGCCTGCTGAGGTGGGCGATCGCCTTCTCATTAACCCCGCTTGGCTACAGCCGCCCGTCACCGAGCGCACCATTCTCACTCTCGATCCTGGCAGCGCCTTTGGCACGGGCGCTCATGCCACTACTCAGCTTTGCCTCGAAGCGCTAGAACAGCAGATCCTAAAAAATGCCACAGTTGCCGACATTGGCTGTGGCTCTGGCATCCTTTCCATCGTTTCGCTGCTGTACGGCGCAAGCCAAATCTACGCTGCCGATGTCGATCCGCTTGCGTTCAGCTCAACGCGCGTTAATGCTGAAGCCAACGGCATAGATTCAAAGCAGCTACAGGTGCAGGTTGGCAGCTTACCCGAAGTCATGGCCATGGCCCAGCAAGCCAACGACCTGCCCGTGGATGGCATTGTCTGCAACATCCTGGCAGAAATCATTGTGGGCCTAATTATTCCTCGCCTGAGCGAACTTGCAGGGCCAAATACCTGGGGCATTCTTAGCGGCATCCTCACCAGCAAAGCCCCCTGGGTAGAAGAGCATCTCGCTGCCTATGGCTGGGAAGTCACTGGCATGGCCCACAAAGATGAATGGTGCTCAATGACGATTCGGCTAGCCGCGCAACGCTCATGAGCGACACCTTTAGCTTTGTAGTCAAAGTCATTCTCCTATCAGCTCTTTTAAGCGTTGTGATTAAATATGGCGGGCCGCTGCTGCCGATTGCGGCCCCTTTTACCGAGCGCCTCAACCCTTTAGTCACTGCGATTGTTACGCTGCCCAGCGTCATCATCGGCATCGCCCTATGGACGCTATCCAAAAAATAAACCCCGTACGGGCTGCCCTCGTGGGTGCCCGCCGCTTCTCCCATGCGCACCATCGCCCAAATCAACGACAAGATCCGTCAGGGTAAAGCCACCGTTTGGACAATCACAGAAGCCAAAGCCCTGATTGCCGAAATGGGCATTGCTCAGGCCGCTAAAACCGTTGATATCATTACTACTGGCACCTTCGAGCCGATGGAGGGCTCGGGCGCAATTATCAACCTTGGCCACACCGATCCACCTATCAAAATTGTGGAATGCCATTTGGACGGCGTGCTAGCCTATGCGGGCTTTGGCGCGGTGGATTTATACATTGGCGCAGGGCAGATCGCTACGCCCAGTCGTGAGGTCAGTCGCGAGGGTGAAGCCGAAGAAAGAGGCGGTGGTCATGTAATTGCTGATTTGGTAGCTGACAAGCCTGTAACGCTCTCGGCTACCGGGCAGATGACTGACTGCTATCCTCGGGCCAGCTTAGAGACGACGATTACGCGCGATCGCATCAATCAGTTCTACCTGTTCAACCCGCGCAACCTATACCAAAACTTTATCGTGGGGGTCAACGGCGGCGATCGCCCGCTCGCCACCTACCTGGGCCCCTTGCAGCCCCGCCTTGGCAACGCCGTTTACGCCAACAGCGGCGCACTGTCGCCTTTGCTTAACGATCCCGAGCTGAGCACCATCGGCATCGGCACCCGTATATTGCTGGGCGGCGGCGAAGGCTATATTGCCTGGGAAGGCACCCAGCACTTTCCGCTTCAGCGCCGCCTGCCCAACCGCGCCCCCATTGGCCCTGCTGCCACGCTTGCCCTGATCGGAGACGCCAAACGAATGGACGCTCACTGGGTGCGCGGCTGCTACTTTAAGGGCTACGGCCCCTCGCTCATGCTAGGCATCGGCGTCCCTATTCCTATCCTCAACGAAGCCGTTCTCACCCGCTGCGCCGTCAGCGACCAAGATTTAGTCGCCCCCGTGATTGACTTTTCAATTCCGCGTAGAGTGCGCCCCACCTTTGGCCTAGTCAGCTACGCTCAGCTCAAGTCAGGAAAGCTCACCCTTGATGGCAAATCAGTCCGCACCGCACCGCTCTCTAGCCTTTACCTCGCTCAGCAGGTCGCCTTGGACTTAAAGCAGCGGATTGATGATAGCGAGTTTGAACTGACTGCTCCTGTCGCACCGCTGCCTACCGACACCCGCCTCGTCCCTCAAGATAGCTGGGGGCCACAGTTTGATATGAGACAGTTCTAGACATTCTAAGCCCCAGTCTGTGCGGCTCCAGGTTTTGCGATCTCAGGGTTTAGAGTCTCCGCTGTGACTTCTGCCGTTTTAGCGGCTGAGGTCATGTTCAAGGGTTCAGCGGTTTTGGGCTGGGCGATCGCCGGATGAGCATCTTTTTCAGCCGCGACTTTTTCCGCCGCCTCTTTCGGCTTGGGCACAGGCTTAGGAACGGGCGCACTATTGCCACGAGGCTTGCCTGCGGGCGGGCGACGACGATTGAAGCCCTCTTTGCGATCGTCCTTAGACTTTTTCTTGGGCGGTACGACGGCAATTTGAGTTGCTTTTTTCAGCACCAGCTTGCCCGCCTGTCGCTCTACCTGCAAATCCCAAAAGTAGCCCGTCGTTCGGCCCGTTAGCTGACCGCTGATCAAAAGCTTAAAAGGTCGCTTGGGTTTAACCGTTTCAGACTTACTTTTTTGGACGATGTTAATGACAATTTCGCTTTTATCATCCGAATACTTGGCCACTTCACCCCTTACCGAAAAAGCATCGCACTGCTCAGTCGCTTCAGCGGTCGACAGGTATTTAGACTCTTTTTCAGACGATCCTTTTTCGGTTGCGCTGTCGTTGTTTTTAGCGTTTAAGGTTTCAGGCTCCCACACACCCACAATTTGAACGTGAAGCGCAGGTGCATTCTCCTCGTCATACAGCGTCCGTGGATAAACCACCCAAAGATGATCGCGCTCTAAATCAATATGCTTTTTGATCAGGCTCGTCACCCGACCTAGCAGCACCGCATCTATCAAGGTGCCATCTTCAGCCGCGATGTTTCCCCGGTTAAGCTGCTCTTCAGAGGCTATGTATTTACCCTTTAACAGGCCAATGGCTCTGTATTGCATACGCTCGCTGGGCGGCGAAATAGGCCCAATCTTTTGAGGCACTTCGGGCGCAAGTGCGGCGGTTTTAGCGGCAGGTGTCTTTGAGGCAGGCTCAGGGGCAGGCGCAGACGGCTTGGGCCTAGCAGGAGGCCCCATCAGCTGAGGACGACTAGGCGGCTGGCGCAAACCGTCGCCTGCTTGGTTTCCCAGTTGGCCTCCTGGTGGGCCTCCTGATCGGCCTAAAGATTGACCTGAATGCTGACCCGAATATTTAGGGGGGCGACTAGCGGCAGAACTCATCAATCCTCGAACTCCTGAAACTGTACCTGCAACTCTGACGGAAAAGGCAACCACGTATCTGACGGATACTATAAGGGGGACACTCATATCCGCAGGCCGTTGCCCAGCTTATCTAGCAGCTCGATAGCGGCCAACCAACGCTGCAAAACCCAGATTAGCATCAGCGCCAAGTTTGATTTATGACATTAGATACTTTCTCTATCGTTTTTAGCTTTTTAGCTCTTGCGGTAACTACGCTGCTTGTTTAAGGCTAGCGTAGGCCGTTAGCCTTCATCACTGAGAGTTCACGGTTCTTGATTGAAAGGGAACATTCGGTGAGCTTGAAAACTAAAAAAGTTGGTATAAGGGATAAAAGCCTTGCTGGTTCCGCCAAATCTTGTGACTATTTGTGACTAATAGTTCAGCCACACATTGGAAAATCCGTACTTTTTTGATTTGAGCAGAGTGCAGAGGCTGTGCTGCGCTTTTGTAAGGCTGGCTAGCTAGCGTAATCTTGAAGGCTCAGCGGCTAATCTTTTGAGGGGCGATCGCGACGAGGGCCAAACGGGATTAAACATGTAAGGGGGCTTAAGGGTACTATGAGCAAGTTATTTTGATGAATCAGCTTTTCATCTGCCAGAGTGACTGACTCAACTGACGGAATTGACTGAATTGACTGATTGATTAACTGAGACTCAATTTTTTAGAATTTACTTAAAGAGGAAAGCGTTGTGGCTTTTAAGCGGGACAGTTGGCTAGTTAAAGGCGTACTGATTATTGCGGTAGCAGCATTTGTTGCGGTTCCTATCCTATTTGCCTTCAATGGTCGCACGTCTAGCCGTGGCGCAAATGCTCCTACCCCTACGGCGCAAACCGCTGCTGACGAAAAGACCAAGCTGCAAGGTACTATCGATGGCTACCAGGCCGTGCTAGAGCGCGAGCCTGATAATCGAACGGCCTTGGAGGGCATTATTGATGCCAAAATTAAGCTGGGTGATTTAGCAGGCTCGGTAGAACCGCTGGAGCGCTTGGCTGAGCTTAATCCTGACACGCCAGAATATTCCATTTTGCTGGCTCAAACAAAGCAGCAGCTCGATGATTTAGAAGGGGCCGCGCAAGTTTATCGCCGGGTGCTGACGCAAAAACCGGGTAACCTGCCTGCGCTCGAAGGGCTGGTGGCCTTGCTGGTGGGCCAAGACCGCACGGAAGCCGCCGTTGGCCTGCTGCAAGATACGCTAAATACCGCCGATCAAACGAATGAGCTTGCGCCCGGTAGCGTCGATAAGCTTTCGGTGAAGCTGCTGCTAGGTCAGGTGTTTATAGAGCAGGAAAAGTACGATGAGGCGGTGAAAATATATGACGAGGCGATCGCCGATGCTAAAGTCGCCTCACCCACTCAGCCCGACTTTCGCCCGACGCTAGCTAAAGGCTTAGTGCTGCAAGAACAGGGCGATGAAACCGCTGCTAAGGCGCTATTTGACGAAGCGCTGGCCATGTCCCCTACGCAGTATAAAGACGGCGTGCAAAAGCTCATTCGCGAAAAAACAGCGCCCGCAGCCGCTGCTGAAGGCGCTAAGTCAGAAAATAAGGTGCCGACTGGAAGCAACCAGTCAGGGAGCCAGTCAGGAAATGAGACGGACGGTTCTACCGCACCGCCCGCTGAGTAAAATTTAGCGCTTATGCATTCTGCCGCGACAGCCGCTTAGCTTTAGCTGTAACGGTCGGATTAGCTGCATCTTCGGCGGCAGCATCAATTTGGTCAAACTCGATATGGTTGAGCAAAGTTGTGACGAAGGCAAATAGCAAAAATGGGAGCGATAACACCAAAATCAGACCCACGGTCGCCAAAGCATAAATGGGGCGGCTCGCGCCCATTAGCCCTAGCGCAGCAGCCAAGCTCACAAACAGTACAATCAGCCAGACGATGATTTGGCTGTAGATATCGCCAAAGGTGAGGGTACAATTCATCCGATACTTTCTAGCCTTATCCATAAGCTTTGCTGTTAACTCCTGTGAAGCGATAAAAGGGTGATTAAAGTTTGTGTTAATAGGATATCGAGCGCCTTTTGTTTTAGGGCGATTTATCAATAGAGTTCAAGAATTAATAAGATTGCTTACGTGGCTTATCGCTATCTCCTTTTTTACAAGCCCTACGGTGTCCTAAGCCAGTTCACTGACAAGTTTGCAGGTGATTTTGCTCGCAAGCCCGCTAACGCTAAGAGTAAAGAGGCCAAGCGCGCGACGCTAAAAGACTATGTGTCGGTGCCTGATGTGTATGCGGTGGGCCGTTTAGACCGGGACAGTGAAGGCTTGCTGCTGCTGACGAACGATGGCCCTATGCAGCATCGGCTCAGCCATCCTAAGTTTCAACATCGGCGGCAGTATTGGGTGCAGGTAGAGCAGGTGCCCGACCAGGCGGCGATCGCCCAGCTTGCACGGGGCGTTACTATTCGCGGCTATCGTACCCGGCCTGCCCAGGTTAAGGCAATGGTTGAACCCAGCTTGCCCCCCAGAAATCCGCCCGTTCGCTATCGTAAGCAAATCCCCACGGCTTGGTTAGAAATGACGCTGAGCGAAGGCAAGAATCGACAGGTTCGTCGCATGACGGCGGCTGTTGGCTTTCCAACCCTGCGCCTGGTGAGAAATGCGCTTTTTTTAGCAGATGATTTGGCCCTTACCCTAAAAGGAATTCAGCCGGGAGAATGGCGCGAGCTGACGGCTAAAGAGCAGCGATCGCTCCCGAAGCGTTAACCCAAAGCGTTAAGAAGTGCTAACTTCTGCCAAAAATTTGGATCACAATCTAGAGGAAGCGGCATCTCTATACTTAACTTTATATCTTTGCCTCAGCTCTAGAGCTTTTAGCCACCCCTTAATATAAAAGAACCTTATGCTTGTCTGCCCCAACTGCCAATTTGCCAATCCCCCCAATCACAAGTTTTGCCAGCGGTGCGGCGCGCCTATTTTAGCAGTGCCCAGCAGCCAGTCACTTAGTCCATCACTTGGCCCATCGCTTGGCCCGCTGTTGCAAGCAAATTGGCTGCCAGTCGGGACGTTAGCGCCAAGTCCGGCTACTTATATAGACGACAGTATAGAAGACGACCCTACAGAAGGCAGTGGTGCCAGCGCTTCTAGAAAGCATCGCTATCAAATCACTACCGTTCTTAGCCGGGGCAGTGCCTTAATTAGCGATCGCCAGCCCACCGTCCGCGCCCCCTTACAAAATCAGCTTGCTGATCTGGCCGAAGCCTCTTTAGAAATGCTTCAATCGGCTGCTGATTTACCCGCTGCTGCCTACCCTTATTTGCTGCTTTCAGAGGCAGCTTCAGCGCTTTACGACGCTTGGCAGCAAGCCGAAACTGCTGTCGTTATTACTTATCTTGAGCAGCCCGAACCCGTCTCCTTGGTTCAGTCTTTTTCTACCGCAGTAGACCCCTTGCAGCCTGTGTACTGGCTCTATCGGCTGACCGATTTATGGATGGCGCTGGAGGCACTCCCCCAGTGGCGATCTAGCCTTTTACTAGCCGATAACATTGGCATAGATAGTGAGCAGTCGGTTCGCATTCGGCAGTTTGTTTCACCGGCTAGCGAGCCGCCCAAGTTGGCCGATCTTAAAGCCTTTTTGCAGTCGCTGTTGGCGCAGCCTCATCGCGGCGCGATCGCCCCACTCAGCCAAATAAAGCAAATCATCTTAGCCGTTACCTCATCCGATACGCTAGAACAGCTTCGCAGTGAACTCGCCGCTATCGGGGAATCCCTGCTAGCAACCCCAGCGGCGATGACGCCCGACGCTAGCCCGTTTGCTGTGGCAGATCCAACGGCTGCTAAAGAAAATCTGCCAGAAAATCTGCCAGAAAACCTACCAGAGACCACACCGATAACAGATCTGTACCTAAACGATATGCCGAGAGAAGATCCTATAGAAGATAGCGTGCTCTCTGAGCCCAGCGACACCGACGAATCGCCAGACGAACCGACTATGGTTTTGCCCATGAAGCTCAACGGCATAGAATCAGCGGGTCGAACCGATGTGGGTCGCCAGCGAGATCACAACGAAGACTGCTTTTTAATCGCGAGCAGCACTCAAACACAGGCCGACAACAAAGGACAAACCACCCAGGCCCATTCGCTATACGTGCTGTGCGACGGGATGGGGGGCCATGCGGGTGGAGAAATTGCCAGCCAGCTCGCCGCAGAAACGCTTCTGGCCTACTTTGCAGAGCACTGGCCTCATCCTCTACCGGGCACTTTGCCTGCGCCTCTACCGACGGAAACGGTAGTCGCTGACGCTGTAAAGCTTGCTAACCGGGCTATTTACGATATCAATGAAAAAGAAGATAGAGCAGGCCATGAGCGGATGGGAACGACGCTGGTGCTGGTGCTAGTGCAAGGCACCGAAGCTATCGTGGCTCATGTGGGCGACAGCCGCCTGTACCAATACACTCGGCGAATGGGCCTAAAGCAGGTTACGACCGATCATGAAGTTGGCCAAAGAGAGATTCAGCGGGGCGTTCCGCAAGCCATTGCATACGCTCGTCCGGATGCCTATCAGCTCACTCAGGCGCTAGGGCCAAGAGATAGTGAAGATCTCATGCCTAGCGTGGCCTATCTCTCGTTTTCAGAAGATGTGCTGCTGCTGCTGTGTTCTGACGGGCTTAGTGACAATAACTTGGTAGAAGACTATTTAGATAGCCACATAGCGCCTATTTTACGAGGCACAAAAGATATTGAAACGGGCGTAGATGAGCTGATGAGCTTGGCCAATGAGGTGAACGGACATGACAATATTAGCGCGATCGCCATTCGCCTGAAAGTCAGCCCTGACCTAGACAAAATGCAGGGCACCACCGCGCCTCGACCCCAGCAAACTATGATTCAATGAATCTAGCTTCTGTAAATCGGTACCGGGAACCCCTCACATGCGCCAACGCCCAGCGAAGAAGCTTGCTAAACAAGGCTTGACCCTCCTCATTGCGGGTCTTCTTGCAGCGGCTTGCGGCCCTAAAGTTGAAACTAACAGCGCGCCTACAGCCGACCCAGCGGCCCCAGCAGGCAACGTCAAGCTGCTTTACTGGCAAGCGCCCACCACGCTCAATCCGCACCTTTCCCCTGGTACCAAAGATCGCGAAGCCGCTAGCCTCGTCCTTGAGCCCCTTGCCGCCTACAACGAAGCCGAGGAACTCGTGCCCATTCTGGCGGCTGAAATCCCTACCGTTAAAAATGGCGGCATTAATCAGGACAATACAGCCGTTACCTGGAAACTTAAAGAAGGCGTCCTTTGGTCAGATGGCGAACCCTTCACCGCCGAAGACGTTGTTTTTACCTATCAGTTCATCACCAACCCTGAAGTAGGCTCAACCTCAGGCGAATTTTACGGCGAAGTAAAAAGCGTCGAAGCCGTTGACGAGATGACGGTAAAAGTCACCTTCAACCGATCTACCCCTTCTGTGATGGATCCTTTTGTGGGCGGCAGCGGTATGATTCTGCCTGAACATATCTTTAAAGATTCTCTCGGCGTGCAAGCTCGCTCAGCGGCTGGCAACACGTCCCCCATTGGCACCAACGCCTTTCAAGTTAAGGAATTTAAGCCTGGTGACACTATCGTCTATGAGCCTAATCCTAACTTTCGCGGCGAGCCGACTGCCTTCAGTACGGTAGAGCTTAAAGGCGGGGGGGATGCAGTTTCGGCGGCGCGCGCCGTATTGCAAACGGGTGAAGCTGATTATGCCTGGAATATTCAGGCTGAGCCTACCGTAATAAAAGGGCTAGAGGCAAACGCTAAGGGCAAAATGGCCTATGTGCCCAAGCCGATGATGGAGCGGATTTATATCAACTTTTCTGATCCCAACAAGGAAGTTAACGGCGAAAAATCACAGCAGGATACGCCGCATCCTTTTCTCTCTGAAAAGCCTGTGCGCGAAGCGATTAGCCTCGCCATTGACAGAGAAACCATTACGCAGCAGCTATATGGAGAGGCGGGTAGCGTTGCGACTAACTTTATTGTGGCACCGGATAAGTATGTTTCACCTAACGAAGCTTACGAGTTCAATTTAAACAAAGCCACTCAGCAATTAGACAGTGCCGGATGGAAAGATACGAATGGTGACGGCATTAGAGACAAAAATGGCGTAGAGATGAAGATTCTCTTCACTAGCTCTGTGAATCCTGTGCGGCAAAAAACGCAAGAGATTATTAAGCAAAATCTTGAATCTATCGGTATGTCTGTAGAGCTTAAAAGCGTAGAACCGGGCGTGTACTTTGGCGATGCGACTAATCCTGACTCGGTGAATCGCTTTAGCTCAGACCTTCAGCTATTTGCCTTTGATAGCGAAACGCCTGAACCTGATTCATACATGGAGCTATACGCCTGCGACCAAATCTCTCAGAAGGAAAATCAGTGGGGAAAGGAGAATTCTTCTCGCTACTGTAATCCTGCCTATGATGCGCTGTTGGATAAGCTTAATACAGAGATCGATCCGGCAAAAAGAAAGGCGCTGTTTGTGGAAATGAATGATTTGTTGATTGATGATGTGGCGCTGATTCCCCTGGTGCGGCGGAGTGATGCTTATGCGATCGCCAGTTCTCTCACCAATCTGGAGTTTACCCCCTGGGCCGCTAGTACCTGGAAGCTCAACGAGTGGGGTAAGTCTTGAGCAAATATCTCCTCAAGCGTCTGCTAATCGCGATTCCTACCCTGATTGCCATTAGCATGGTGATTTATCTTGTGCTGGCCCTTGCCCCCGGTGACCCGCTCGGCGAGCTAGCCAACAGCCCGTCTATCACGCCCGAAATTCGCGCTAACATCCGCCGCATCCTGGGCCTCGATCAGCCCATTCATATTCGCTATGTAAAATGGGCCACCGCTTTCATGACAGGCAATATGGGCTACTCGTTTGTAAACCCTGTGCCCGTGAGTCAGCTCATTGGGCAGCGCCTGCCGACAACGCTTTGGGTGGTCGGCCTCGCTTACTTGTTTTCTGTTCTCATTGCCTTTCCTCTAGGCATTATCTCCGCGCTCAAGCGCTATACCTGGCTAGACAATCTCGCCACTACTTTTGCCTTTGCGGGCTTTTCTATTCCACCTTTTTTCACAGGTCTGCTCTTTATTATTTTGTTTAGCGTGGGGCTGGGCTGGTTTCCCTCCCTTTACGACAGCACGCTGGCTGTCAATAGCTTCAGCAGCTTTATAGCTCAAGTCAAGCAGTCTGTTCTACCCATTGCCGTTTTAGCTCTGTTTCAAACGGCTGTGCTGATGCGCTACATTCGCGCTGCTGTGATCGAACAGCTTAATATGGACTATGTTCGTACCGCTTATGCTAAAGGGCTCAGCCACTGGCAGGTAATTTTTCGTCACGTTTTACGCAATGCGTTGATCCCGGTGGTCACCTTAATTGCGCTAGACATTCCTACCGTATTTACGGGCGCCCTCGTGACCGAGCAGGTTTTTCGAGTGCCGGGGATTGGCTCATTGCTAATCGACTCGATTAATCGCAGCGACACCCCTGTTGTTATGTCAATTACTTTTATCTACGCCATTTTGATTGTGATATTTAATCTGATAGCTGACTTGCTCTACGGCGTGCTCGACCCGCGTATTCGTTATGCTTAGCTTCCGTTTTATCGGAGAGTCTCTTCGCTTAAAATAGAGTTGTGTATTAAGAGAGGAACTAGCTGGGTGAGCGGATCTTTGGCTGAGCAGTATTTGGCGCTGATTGATGAGATTGTGGCACAGACGCTAAAGGGCAATATTCGCTCTAAGGAGCAGGTGCGATCGCAGCTCGAAGCCGCCGTACAAACGGGCACGGGCGAGATTTTTGAGCGGGCCGTTGCCAGCCGCATCACCGACACCGAAGCACAGCTAGAATGCTCCCTAAAGGCTCCCCGCATTTTAAGGGCGCTTAAAACTATTGAAGACGAGTGGCAAAAAGGTCAGCAGGCTCGGCAAGCGGCCAGCGGAATTGCGATCGCTGCTAGCAAAATCCAGCAGGCAGAGCCCTCAGCGCGTCCGACTGTTTTCCTGGGCCTGATAGATTCCAATCAGCCCAATAGCCTGAACCGAGCGCAGCTAAAGCAGCTGGCCACAGCGCTAGACGCAGAAGATATGCAGCCTTGGCAGCAGGGTATTTTAGCTGGGCTAGCCAGCTACGAGCGGCTAGAGCCTGAGTTAGTGAGCTGGCTGTATTCGTCAGCAGGCGGCAATATTGGCTTTGGCGATAAAAAAGAGCGGGGGCCATGGCCCGTGTGGAAAAAACTCTCGGCGGGTTTACCTCGGCTGCTATTTACGACGCTGGCCGAAGATGAGCCCATTGAAGCCGTCACGCGCACTGCGATAGATACCGCGAGCTGGGCGGATTTGGCCGTCACGCTGCATTTTGTACAGCGCAGCCTAGTGACTTGGTTTGATCAGCAGCCCTACAGCGCCAAAGCAGGCAAGCAGCTTTCTTACAGTACGTTTCTTATTTTTGCGGCGATTTGGGGACAGCTTTCGCAGGGCTTTGCTAGCAGCAGCGCCAGCAGCTATCAGTCGCTAGGAAACGGCAGCTTTCAGCTCATGCTACAAACGCTTAGAACCTTCTCTCAGCGGGATGACTTTCCTCTATATGGGGGCGTATTTGCCTCTTTTTCAGGCGATTATTTGCAAGATACGCTCGACTACTTTAGCGAGCCGCTAAGCCAAATAGAAGGCACGCAGGAGAAAGCGCGAATTTTAACGCTGCTGGGCTACTCCCGCCAGATGCTAGGCCGAGCAGACGAGGCCAAGTCTTTTTACGAGCGAGCCTTAGAAATTGCCCAAGCAGCCGGAGATTTGCCTTGTGAAACGGCGGATTTATGCCATTTAGCGCGTAATGCGGTGCTTGAAAAAGACTATGCCCAAGGCGTGTCGATTAGCCAGCGGGCGCTGATTTTGGCGCGTCAGCGGGGCGACGAAACGGGGGCGGCAAACGCGCTGGTGAATTTGGGCTATGCGCAGGTGTTGCAGGCTAGAGCAAACGATGTGTCGGATAAAACTGTATATGATGGCGCGATCGCCTACCTCAATCAGGGTCTTAATCTGGCGGTAAAGCAAGGAGACTTTCAGAGTCAGGCGCTGGCCTACAACAGCTTGGGCATTGCTTACGTGATGTGCGATCGCCCCAAGGAAGGTCTCGACATTCTTACCCAGGGCACCAAAGCCATTCAGGGCTCTGGAAACGTCTATCTACAAGGGCTCTATACCCTTTACACCGCCGAAGCTCACCATGCCCTCAAGCATTCCGAAGAGGCCGTTTTCTACAGCGCTTTGGCCATGCATTTATTAGAAAGTATCGGCTCACAGGACTGGCGACAGGCCGCCGGCTTAGCGTCTGTTTTACAAGGGCAGCTTGGCCCGGAAGCCTTTCAGCAAACCTTAGAAAACTATCGCCGCCAGCTAGCGCCCGTTATGAGTATGGAAGGCTACGAAGGGCTGCTTGGCCTGATTGAAAAGTACCGAGCGCTATGAGGCCAGCAAGTATCTAACGCTTGATTTCATCGCGCAAATCGGCCAAATCTGTGTAAGAATCTGCCAGATCAATTAGGCTATCACTCGTCATAGACTGCAAGCTTACGACCTCAATCGATGTGCCACGCTGGGAAAGCACCTGTAAGGCATAAGCCAAATTGCCATCGCCGCCCAGCAGCGTGAGGGTAGAGCAGTATTCAGAAATGCGCATCATATCGACGGCCATTTCAACATGCATGTTGGCCTTGCGCGAGCCGTCAGGCAGCTGCACAAGTTCTTTACTGACCACCCGGTGACCATGGCGATTGAGCCAAAGCAAAAAGCCCCGCTGCTTTTCGTTTTGAGGATCTACGCCCGTGTAGAAATAGGCGCGCAAAAGACGACGACCGCGCACTAATGTAGAGAGCAGTCGGCGGTAGTCTACTTCAATATTGAGATGCGAAGCGGCATAGAAGAGGTTAGAGCCATCAATAAAAATGGCAATGCGATCGCTGCTAGCACTCACTGGCTGATAGCTTTGCGCAAAGTTAGGAGCGCGGTTAGGCATGTGCCTGCGATTGGTGTTGGGTAGGGCGATCGCAGGCCGATTAGCAGAATTTCTGGGCGATCGAGAACTGCCATCTGAATTGCCATCTGAACTGCCATCTGAGCTGCCATCCAAAGCGCTACCCACTGAGTGACTTTCAAACTCAGTAGCATTATTCTTTAAAGCGCTCAGGGAAGGCTGCTCGTTAGACGCGGAGCCTAAAGCAATAGCATGAGTGTCAGTTGCATCTGTCGGAGTGACAGCCTTGGCGCTGGTAGCCTTGCTGGTTCTAGCTTGGTCACTGGCTTTTTTCATAGCAGGTGTAAAAGTCACAGGAGGATGCAGGCTTTCTGGCTAATTTTTGGAGCTAGCTAGAAAGGTAGAAGGCTTTATCGTAATGATTAAGGTATCAAAATGTTGCGAACTTTAACATCCTACTGGGTACTCACTCTGCTTTTATAAATATCCGCAAATAATTTAATGAATAGTTGAAAGTGTTGACGAAAAGACAGCCCTGGCCGTCCTTAGAAAACGTGCCGGATAGTCCCCAGTATAGACGGCGTATTGTAAGAGCAAACGTACAGTGGGTTAAAGAGACTTATCTAGTCACACTCCGACTGTTATGAAGCATTTCACGCAGCTTTTTCAGGCAATAGATGCAACCACCTCAACCAACGAAAAAGTCAAGGCTCTACAGGAGTATTTTCAAACAGAAAGCTCTGCTAATGCGGTATGGGCGCTCTACCTGCTGCTAGGAAAAACCCGCAGGCGCTTAATTACCGCTCGAACGCTGCGGGAGATTTTTTTGCAGGTTTCAGATATTCCAGAATGGCTGTTTGAAGAAAGTCACGCGCACGTGGGCGATTCGGCTGAGACAATTGCGCTGCTGCTGCGTGACACCCCGATTGAGCCGACGGGGGCCTCTAGTGCCACAAGTGATACGCCTTTAAAGGTGTGGATGGAAGAGATTATTCCGCAGGTGAAGCCGCTTCAGAAGGCAGAGGGCGATCAGCTCAAAAATTTGGTGATTGACTGGTGGGCAAATCTGTCGCAGGGCGAGATTTTTGTGCTCAATAAGGTGCTGACGGGCGCTTTTCGAGTGGGGGTGAGCACTAAGCTGGTGATTAAAGCGCTGGCGACTGAATACGACCTTACAGAGGCGGTTTTGGCCCATCGGCTGATGGGTGACATTGAGCCGACCGCAGGCTTTTATGAGGCTTTGGTCAACGCTGATGATGCAGACACTCAGCCTAGCCAGCCTTATCCTTTCTTTTTGGCATCGCCCATTGACGTAGAGAAGTTTTCGGCTTCGCTTGCGGATCCACTGTCAGATTCATCAAGATGGCAGGTGGAATGGAAGTGGGATGGTATTCGCGCTCAGCTTATTCACCGGGCGCAGCAGGTGTTTATTTGGTCGCGGGGAGAGGACTTGGTCACCCATCAGTTTCCTGAGCTGGAGGCGGCAGCAGCCTATTTGCCAGAGGGTACGGTGCTAGATGGCGAAATTATCTGTTGGGATGGCCGCAGCGTGAGTGATGATTTGACGATTCGCCCGCTGGACTTTAACTATTTGCAGAAGCGCCTGGGCCGTAAGCGAGTCGGCAAAAAGCTAATGGCTGAAAATCCGGTGTATTTTATTGCCTACGATTTGCTTGAAAAAGACGGCGAAGATATGCGCGAAAAGACATTGCGATCGCGCCGCACTTTCCTTGCTCAACTGATTGATAGCTGTATCAAAAACGATTCGGATACGGCAGCTAAAAATCGGATTACGCTCGCTCAGCCGCTGTCCTTTGAAACTTTTGAGGATATTCAAAGGTGGCGATCGCGATCGCGTCAGTACGGCGCAGAAGGGCTCATGCTTAAAGCCTTGGAGAGTCCTTATTTAGTGGGTCGCAAGCGCGGCTACTGGTGGAAGCACAAGGTTGATCCCATGACGCTAGACGCGGTGCTGATCTATGCCCAAGCAGGCACAGGCAAACGGGCCAATCTCTTTACAGACTACACGTTTGCGCTGTGGAAAGGCGACACCCTAGTGCCTTTTACCAAGGCTTATTCCGGGTTAGACAATAAAGAAATTGAAAAGCTCGACCGCTGGATTCGTCGTCATACCGTCGAAAAATTTGGCCCGGTACGCTCAGTTGAGCCGCTGCATGTGTTTGAAATTGGCTTTGAAGGAATTGCCGAGTCTAAGCGGCACAAGTCGGGCATTGCGGTGCGATTTCCCCGCATTTTACGCTGGCGAGAAGACAAGCCCGCAGCCGAGGCCGATACACTAGACAATGCGATCGCGCTGCTCGACAGCTATACCCCATCCGAAACATCTAGCGAATATTGATCTCAACGCGCTCAGTGAGCTGAGTAGCAGGGCTGGGCTTGGTGAGCTGACAAATCCAGTCGCCGGTTTGATCGGTCAAAAACGCAACGAGAGTGCCATCGCTGGCTAGGGTGCGGGTGCGATCGCGACAGTTGTAAAGCTCTAACGGCTGCCTAACGCCATCAATATTAACCACCGCGCGATATTCCCAATAGCGAGCCGCGCTGCGCCGAACGCTCACAGCGCACACCTCATGGCCGTTGAACAATCGACAGGTGCTAGGCTGAGGAGCTGCTGTTGCAAGGTTTATTGCCCACACCGCAAAAGGTAGCGCTAGCAAAAGAATGACCGCAGCCCACCAAACGGATAAAAACTTATCAATGATCAAAGATTTGATAGAAAGCATTGAGGCAAGTGAGCTAAAGGCCGTGACTTGTCAGCCATTGTAAACTCTACCGCTTTTGCAACCGTGATGACTTCTGCTATGGCGCATACAAAATCGGTCGTCTCACTCATAGCGCTAACGCTCTTTAGCTGCGCGCCTTCATCGCCGTCAGCGACGGAATCGCCTAATAAAGCACTAGATGAAACGCAAAGCGCGCCGATTAACCTCACAATTTCCGCTGCTTCTAGCCTGCAAAATACGCTTGATGCGGTTGACCCACTGTTTGAGCAGGCGCATCTTAACGTGAAGACTGCTTACAATTTAGGTGGTTCAGGCTCCTTGCAAAAGCAGATTGAGCAGGGCGCACCCGCTGATATTTTTTTATCGGCAAGCCCCAAGCAAATGGATGAGCTGGCCCAACAAAATCTCATCCGTCCAGCATCACGACAGAATCTACTGGGCAATCAGCTCGTGTTAATTGCGCCACTAAGCAGTCAGCTCACAGGCTTTCAAGATCTGGTTGGCTTTCCAACAAAAGCTGAAAAGCTAGCTGTGGGCGAATTTAACAGCGTTCCGGCAGGGCAGTATGCACAAGCGACGCTAACGGCGCTAAATTTGCTGCCTAGTCTCACGCCGCAGCTTGTTTTTTTTGGCAGCGTGCGGGGCGTTTTGGCGGCGGTAGAAAGCGGCAATGTGAGCGCAGGGCTGGTGTATAAAACGGATGCGCAAATTTCAAATAAGGTAAAGGTGATTGCGATCGCGCCCTCTAATACGCATCTCCCCATCCTTTATCCTATTGCCGTTCTTCAGCGCAGCGAGCATCCCGAAGCGGCCCAAGCCTACATCGATTTTTTACAGACGCCTGAGGCAGCGCAAATCTTTCAACGCTTTGGCTTTATAGCACCGCCCTAGCCCCTTTTTACATATTTTTGTCCATATTTAATGCCCCTGCTAATTTCGCTTAAAGTGGCGCTGAGTGCGACCCTGATTACGCTTTTGCTGGGTGTGCCAACGGCCTACTTCATGGCAAACTATCGTGGCCGTGGCCGAACTTTGCTCGATAGTGCGCTGCTGCTGCCGCTGGTATTGCCGCCTACGGTGGTGGGTTTCTTGTTGCTGTGGCTACTGGGCAATCAGGGGCCGCTGAGCCTGCTCCCGGCTCCTTTTAATCGGCTGGCGCAGAGCGTTGTTTTTACGAAATGGGCGGCTGTGATTACGGCTGTTGTGGTGTCTTTCCCGCTGATGTATCGCGCGGGACGGGCCGCTTTTGATCAGGTAGACGGGCAGTTGCTTGCGGTGGCGCGATCGCTGGGCGCTTCGGAGTGGGGTGTGTTTTATCGGGTGGCTGTGCCTTTGGCAGGGCCAGGGCTGATGGCAGGGGCTTTGCTGGCGTTTGCGCGGGGCTTGGGAGAGTTTGGGGCGACGCTGATGCTGGCGGGCAATATTCCAGGGAAAACGCAGACGCTGCCGATGGCGGTTTATTTTGCGGTGGAGGGGGGAGATTTTAGGACGGCGGCGGGGTGGTCGGCTGTGATTGTAGTGATTTCTGCGGTGTCGGTGGCGTTGGCGAATGCGGAATTTTGGCAGGTTGCAGGGGTGGGGTGGGCATTTGGGCGAAGGTTTCGACTCTCTAAAAAGGGACTGGGTTGCCCGCCGCATAGGGTTTCGCGGGCGAGCGATCGCCTAGAAGTCAATATCGTAAAGCGACTGCCACGATTTACGCTGCAAGTGAAATTTCAGACTGCGGATGCTTTGCTGGGAATCTTGGGCGAGTCGGGCGCAGGCAAAAGCCTTTTATTACGCTGTTTGGCGGGGGTAGATACGCCTGATAGTGGCCGAATTGTGCTAGGCGATCGCGTTCTTTACGACAGCAGCCAGGGCATTGATCTGCCGAGCCGCGATCGCGCCGTTGCGCTGCTCTTTCAAAACTATGCGCTCTTTCCCCATCTCACGGTGGCTCAAAACGTTGCTTTTGGCCTTTTGAGTCAGGCGACCTTAGCCAAGGCATCAGCCAAAATAGTGTCTGAAGAGTTAGCTGCTGTAAACATGAGCGACTTTGCTGATGACTATCCGCAGCGGCTTTCAGGCGGTCAACAGCAGCGGGTAGCCCTGGCTCGGGCGCTGGCGACGCGGCCTGAGCTACTGCTATTAGATGAGCCCTTTTCGGCGTTAGATACTCATTTGCGATCGCACCTAAGCCAGCAGCTTTTCAACCGCCTCAGCACCTATCCCGGCAACGCTTTGCTCGTTACCCATAGCCTCACCGAAGCCTGCCGAGCCAGTCACCTACTGGTCATCCATCACGGCCAAATACTGCGGCAAGATTCACCCGAACGCATTTTTGAGCAGCCGCAGCTGGCGACAACAGCTCAGCTCACCGGCCCTTACAACCTCTCTGTGGCCCATCTGGTCACTAATCTGGCCTCTGGCTTACCCTCTGACTTCACCTCTGACCTCGCCTCCACCTATGTCCAGGGCTGGGAAATGGCACTTAGGCTATCATCCTCAGCAGAAGCCGCGCTGAGACAATCGCCGAAAATATTCTCCGTAGGTATCCGCCCACAAAACGTATCGTTTATTACATCAAATAAGTGCGAAAACTATCAAACGCAGCCCGAGCCAACTGCTAAAATAGCGTTTTCTAATCCAGCCGATAGGCTATGGACAAACCAACCGCCGCCAGCCAATCAACCGCCTAATCAAGCTTGCTGCTGGCCTGTTCACTACTGGCCGCTGCCTGACAAAATCAATCTTTTTGTCAAGCTGCATACTCCGCCTGAAGGTTCTACCGACTACCATTTACAGGCAATCCTTTCTCATCAGGCTTGGCAGCAGCTTCAGCAGCAGCCGCTTCCCTGGACGGTTTATCTGCCTCCTCAATACCTCATTGTGCTCAGGCCATGAAAGCTCCTCAAACTATCCCTGTTCTAGATCTGCAAGATTTTATCGGCAAAAAATCTGATGTCGTTGAGCAGGCTTTTGTTCAAGCTTTCGGGCAGGCCCTATCAGAACTCGGCTTTTTTGCCCTAGTCAATCACGGCATAGAGCAGCGCATTATCAACGCCGCTTATGGAGCCGCCGAAGCCTTTTTTGCCCTACCAGGAGACACTAAATTGCACTACGACCTTGCTGAGCTTAAGGGGCAAAGAGGGTTTACCTGCTTTGGCAAAGAACATGCCAAAGACAGCACAGCGCCAGACCTAAAAGAGTTTTGGCATATTGGACGCGCTGAGAACATTTGGCCAAGAGAAGTGCCCCAATTTCAGCCGATGATGTCAGCGCTTTTTCAGCAGCTTGAGATTTGCGCTGGCCATCTGATGAGAGCCTGCGCCCAATATTTACAGCAGCCCAGCCGCTTTTTTGCGACTCAGGTTGCTGAGGGCAGCACTATTTTGCGGGTGATTCACTATCCGCCTGTACCCGCTAACGCTATGCCCACCAGCCAAAGGGCTGCCCCTCACGAAGATATCAACCTCATCACTTTGCTTTGTGAAGCGACAACGCCGGGGCTAGAATTGCTTAAGCCTGATGGCACATGGCTACCGATTCAGACCGATCCGGGTCAAATCATTGTGGATACGGGCGATATGCTTCAGTCCTTGAGCAATGGCCTGCTAAAAAGCACGACTCATCAGGTGGTTAATCCAAATAGTAGCCGCGATCGCCGCTTCTCCATGCCTTTTTTCGTCCACCCCCGGCCTAACTTTGACCTAACGCCTCTACCAGAGTGTGTCAAACGCACTACAGGAGCACCGAAATTTCCTAGCCAAACGGCAGCGCAATATCTCCACCAAAGACTAGAAGAAATCGGGCTAGCCTAAGGTCAACGTTGAGAATCATAAGCGCCGAAGATTTGATGTCAAAAACTTCACGTTAACGTCCGTTAGCTCATGGTCTAAGCAATTTAAGTAATAATACAAGGATTGCTTTGCCCGTCTTTTGCTACTGCCTTTTGCTGCGGTGTCGCGCCCATGGATTTTTCCCAAGCTGTCCCCACTTTTGTAATCACCCTGCGAGAAGGGGTAGAGGCGGCTCTAGTAGTGGGCATCGTTTTAGCCTGTTTGAGTAAAGCCGACCGCAGCG
Source organism: Phormidesmis sp. (assembly GCA_049646385.1). Taxonomy (GTDB): domain Bacteria; phylum Cyanobacteriota; class Cyanobacteriia; order Phormidesmidales; family Phormidesmidaceae; genus Phormidesmis. The sequence continues at coordinate 25,800 of JBARVS010000121.1, forward strand.
AACTCAATAAATGGGTGTACGGCGGCGTTGCTGCGGGCATTGCGGGCAGCGTTTTGATTGGCCTCTTCTTTGGCATTACGCTCAGCCGTGTGCAGTATGCGGCTCCTACCGTACAGTCTGTGGTTAGACCCTTTTTGGGCGTCATTTTTGGCAGCATTGCCGTGGTCATGCTGAGCTGGATGCTGATTTGGATGACGCAGCAGGCTAGAAGTATGAAAAGCAATGTAGAAGGCTCGCTTCAGGATGCTCTGGCAGATTCTGAAGGGGCTAGCGTCAGCATTTTTAGCCTGGTGTGCATTGCAGTGCTGCGAGAAGGCTTTGAGACGGTTCTCTTTTTGTTTAGCAATTTGCAGCAGAGTGCGGCGGGTGTTTTGGGGGCGATCGCGGGCCTTTTCGGTGCGGTGGCCATTGGTGTGGGCCTGTTCAAATTTGGGGTAAAGATAAACC
>JBARVS010000122.1:0-3512 GCA_049646385.1 Phormidesmis sp.
AAATTGTAAGTAGGGCCGTCGGGCAGCAGTGCGCCAGCATCGCGTCCGGGAGGAAGCGCTGTGAACTCTTGAAACCGAGCCATGGGTGCATATCGGCGGGCAAACATTTCAGCCAAATCACAAATAGGATCTACTTCGGCATAGGCCATGCTTGCTACCGTTAAAATCGTGATGAAATGCCCGATAGAGATATTATCGTTTACAACTAGCCATAGCGTACTTACTAGCACCACAAACATACAGCTTTGCACTACCGTACGCTGATAGGTGCTGAGAATTGTGTATCCTTTGTGAATGCGATAATCAACCACTTTGAACTCACGATCTAGCCGCTGGGTTTGGCGCTTTAGCTCAGTTAGCTCATTGCCAAATGCCTTTACGGTTTTGATATTAGAGATAATTTCTGAGTTGCGGCTGTCGGTATTCTCCATGTATTTGTCTAGCCGTTCTTCGCGGGCCGCAAGATCCTTGAGCCCAAACAGGCTATAGAGCAAAATGCCTGAAACTGAAGTCAGCACAATCGCCGCAACGCGCCAGTCGATTAGGCCAATAACAACAAATATACCGAAGACTCGCACCACTTTAGGAATGAGCTGTGCGGTAACAGTTGGATATGTCCAAGTGTAGTTAGAGAGACCTTTTGCGACTCTAGCAGCAATGCGGCCAGGATTGTTTTCATCATAAAATTCTATCGGCAGCGTTAGCACTTTTTTCAACGCTTTTTCAGCATGATGGCGGCGGGCGCGCAGGGCCGTATCCCAGCTAAACCAGCCGCCTAGCCAAGGCTGAATCGGGGCGCGGCCCACGGTGACTAGGCCAATGAGAACAACTAACACAATGAGAGAGAACTGCTGTGTAATCGGCTGGCCGAGCGTTCTACCAATTGTGTTGATAGCCTGCTGAAGCTTGGCATCTATGGTTTGCTGTGAAATGAGATTGAGAATTTGGCCAGTGGCATAGGGTACAAAAAGATCTATGAGTTCAAACAGGCTTATCATCGCAGCGCTAAAGAGCGTGATTCTCCAATAGCGCTGGTAGTAGCCCAAAATAGTCAAAAACTTAGTCATGGGTTCTATTAAGGTAGATTGTCTGAAAAAATTAAATTGGTTCAAAAATTCAAAAGCAGGATTCTTATCTAAAAAAGCAGCAGAATGCGCCAGCAATTTGATGCTGTAAAAGGCCAGCTACAAACAGCTATAAAGCAGCGCGAAGGGGCTATTTTGCTGATTTGTTAAAGCAAACAGCTACGCAAAATGCTCAGCGCCCGCCTCAAAATTAGAGACTAGCGATTAGAGATTGGCGTTCGCCAGAAGGTTTTTACTTTTTGATAAAACTCGCTGAAGAAAAGCAGGTGAGCTTAGTGCCGTATTTTAGTGCCGTATTTTGGTGATTGAATAAGTGATAGCCATAGTAAAGCCTCCCAAATGTTTCTTGAAATACTACTTGAAATGGTTGTCGCAGGGGCGATCGCTCTATAATTTGCCCGCCGTGATTTGCCCGACGTGGGTTGCCCTTTGGGACTTGCTTGCTGTGATTTGCGCCTTAGAATGAGCTGCGCGTCAGGCTTGTAAGCCTAGCTCGTCGGCTGAAGGGGGGAGAGGTACTGAATCATCGCTTAGCTCTAACGCCGTTAGAGAGGCTATGGGATTTTTCTACTACTTTTTTAGTATAGATTTCCTAATATAGCTAGAGAAGGTTGATAGCGCAACTATTTTTTTCGATATTTCAGAAAATTATCTCAAACGGCGAGCTTGAACATTTGATGAATGCGTGGTGGATCACATCGCTGGCCCTGATCTTTGACGTTTCTTTTTATAGAACTCAGAGGCGGCAATGCCAAAGCTGTAAAGAATACCAGCGTTGCTACTCGCACCGACAGCCGCGCCCAAAATAGGAACTAGCTCCACCATGCTCAATCCTGCTTTGGCGGCGGTGGAAGCGCCTAGAGACAGCGTGAATACAGTTAGAGCTTCTCCTTTACGAGCGGGATCGGTAGCTTCAAAGTCGTAAGCGCCTGCGATGCGGTAGAGCATTTCTGACTGAAGGGTTGCGATCGCAGCCAAATCCACCGCGAACAAGCCCAGCGCAACGGGCGGAATAATGTTCGTCGCTAGCCCAATCGCCCCCGCCTTAATGGTCGTATCTACAATGATTCGATGGGCAATTTCCTCAGAGGCTTCAGCCGGATACTTTGCCTTAAGCTGCACAACGTCGGCCTTGGCTTTGTCTTTGTCCACTCTGCCCAAAGCGCTGGTCAGCCACCGCAAACCAGGCACCTTAGCCACATAGTCTACCGCTGGATTTTCGGCAATGGGCTCTAACGTGTTGCCAACGCTTTCAGTGGCCTGCTCTATGGCGCTGTGGGCTGAGTCTGCGGCGACTTCACCTAGCTGGCTAGTCGTTTCTAGGGTTGACTTTGAAACTTTGTTGAAAATTTGAGTTCCCACAGCCGACACTAAACCGCCAAGCTGTTCGGCAGTAGAAAATGCCTGATTGAAAGAAGCCGCCATTTTTGCCTGTGCGTCAGTCATGGGTGTATGAATAAGTAGGAAATTAATCTACATGGATTGGTGGCACAATACACCTGCTATAAGGCAGAGCTTAAGAGATTTGAGAACTGTCAATAGGTAGAGACTTTTGTGAGATGAGCGATTCTCCACTAGAGACACTATGCGATCGCAGCACAGCAAATATTGGCAGCAGCAGCAAGTACGCCATGTAAGGAATAAATCCAGGGCCAACCATCAGCACGGTAGCCGGAATCAGCCCCGCAATGTTCCATGGAATGAAGGGAGCGACGACGACAGCGGTGTCTTCTAGGGCAAGCGCGAGCTGTTCTTTAGCGATATGAGGCGCTGAAGTCGGCGTATTCCAGTAGGTTTCATAGTGAGGCTGCATGATTTGTCCGGTGAGCAAAATGGCGATGGTTTGAGTGCAGCCAAACAGATTAGACAGAATGGCAATGAGTACGGTAGCGCGTTTGAGCTGTCGCTGCGTGCGGATGTGCTTAAACCAGCCATCGACAAAGCTAAGGGCGCGGCTACCTGAAAAAATGCCTGCAAATGCGGTGGAGAGCAGCACAACAACAGTAGCTTTCGCCATGGGCAGCAGCCCGCCGCCCAGCAAAATAGACTGAAGATTGGAAGATTGATCGAGACGGTAGCCGAACAAAGAGAATCGAAGCAGCGTGAGAAAAGAATAGTGCTGAGTGTGGTGGGCGATCGCAAGTCCTATTCCAATGCTCGCAGCCATTGCTAGCTTTACGTTCACTCGCAGCAGCGCCAGCAGTAAAACGACGCCAGCGGGCAATAGAACAATCGGCGACAGGTTGAAAAAGTTTGGCAGCTCAGCCGTGATAGGGTTAGCACTGAGCTGAACAGGGTGAAAGTAGGAGAGAACACTATAGAACATTAGCCAGACAACTAGCGGCCACAGGCTGCTGATTATCATATTGCGCAGATTGTTGTATATCGAAGTATGAGTAATCGCCGCGACCAGGTGAGCACTAGAAG
>JBARVS010000123.1:0-2912 GCA_049646385.1 Phormidesmis sp.
CAGCTCGCCAAAACGGGCTTGTCACCTAGCCTATTTTGCTTTGAAATCAGCGCTAAAACGGCCATCGCGCTACCTCATCAAACGCACGACCTAATCGCCCAGCTCCATCAGCTCGGCTGTCAGATCACGCTAGATGACGTGGTGCCGAGTGAGGCCATTATTCGCCTGATTGACCAGCTTCCGCTCAACTACGTCAAGCTAAGCTTCACCTGCATGGACTCTCATCAGATGAAAAATCCCTATCTTTGGCAGCAGCTACGGAAAAGCTTGCAGAGGCAGTCGGCCCAGGCGATCGCCAAAGGCATAGAATCACCCGCTATTCTCAAGGCAGCCCGCGCTCAAGACATTCACCACGTACAGGGCTATCAAATTGAGCGCCCGCAGTTACTACAAACTTAATCAACTAGCGATTAAGAATGAACATTGCGTGAACCCAGCGCTTTTTCCGAGACTTAGAGAGGCAACATCGCTTATCTATAGGTCAAGTCAGTGTAATTACGGCCTGCTTTCGGCAGAGTAGCCGCGCTGACTGTTGAAACCTCAGTGCGGCTACTCAGAGATTTTCTCTCAAGTTGCCTTCTCTTACTTGCCTAATATCGAGCGCGATCTTATGAAGATTTTAATGCTGGCACCTCATCCTTTTTATCAGGCAAGAGGCACACCAATCGCAGCCGATCTCGTTTTAAGAGCGCTTTCTGAGCGCGGCGAACACGTTGATATTGTCACATTCCCAGAAGGCAGCGACAAGCACTACCCTAACGTCACCATCCACCGTACACCAGCGCCCAAGCTGCTTGGCGGACTCTGCAAAGGCATCCGACCTGGATTTTCAGTCAAAAAGGTCGTGTGTGACGTATTTTTATTTTTACAGGCACTCAAGCTGATCAAAAGCGGCAGCTACGATATCGTTCATGCGGGCGAAGAAGCCGTTTTCATCGCGCTCCTGCTCAAAAAGCTGTTTGGCATTCCCTATGTTTACGACATGGACTCTTCTTTAGTCCAACAGCTCACCGACAAAATGCCTCAGCTTCAGCTTCTAGCAAAACCGCTGCGAGAGTGCGAGGGCGTTGCGGTGCGCAATGCAGATGCAGTCATTGCGGTCTGTCAGGCGTTAGCAACTGAAATAGCGCCCTACCATCCTAAAAAAGTCGCCATCATTCCTGATATTTCACTGCTGAGATACGAGAAAAATCAACAAGCCGAGCAGAGCAAAATAGAGTCTCTAAAAGAAAAGTTCAACATTAAGGGCGAACTGTTGATGTATGTCGGCAACTTAGAGAGCTATCAGGGAATCGATCTTCTCGTAGCAAGCTTTGCCGAAGCCTTAGTCGCAGCGCCAACGGCCCATCTGGTCGCCATCGGCGGCACCGCAGCAGATATTCAAAAATATCAGCAGCAGGCCCAACAGCTCAACATTAGCAACAGCGTTCACTTCATTGGCCCTCGGCCCATTGCCCATCTCAAACCATACTTAGACCAAGCAGACATCGTGGTGTCGCCTCGTACTCAGGGCAGCAACACGCCTATGAAGTTATATTCTTACCTAGACAGCGGCAAGGCACTGTTAGCCACTAATCTCACGACCCATACCCAGGTACTCAACGATCAAATCGCCCTAACCGCAGCGCCTGAGACTTCAGCATTTGCAGCCGGCATTGTTCACTTAGTGAATCATCCCGAGCTACGCACAAGTCTCGGCCTAGCTGCGCAAGCATACATTGCCAAATCTCATACTTACGAGGCGTTTGCCCGCAAGCTCACGTCTCTATACGACTGGGTAGAAGAAGAGATATCAACCCACTCAACGCCTTCGGTTTTAGTGTAGTGACCTATCGCTAACGACATCGACCCAAAGCAGCAGGGACATCCGTCAACATGAACAGAAACTTAGCAGCCTTATCCAATCAGCCCGCCAGTCAACCTTTTGATGTGCTCGTCATTGGCGGCGGTATTCAAGGTGCCGCCATTGCCTGGGAAGCCCAGCTTAGAGGGCTTTCAGTGGCGCTAGTAGAGCAAGCTGACTTTGCTTCGGGCACCTCAGCTAATAGCCTCAAGGTCATTCACGGCGGGCTGCGCTATCTGCAAACGGCTGACCTTGGGCGGATGCGGCAGTCGATTCGCGCCCGCCAAACGCTGATGCGAATTGCCCCACATCTCGTGCATCCGATGCCAGTGCTGGTGCCTACCTATGGTCACGGCACCAAGGGCAGGGAGGCGCTGAGGGTTGCGCTGAAAATGAACGATGTCATTAGTGGCGATCGCAACTACCCGCTCAAAGACGCTCAAAAACACATCCCTCCTGGCAAAATTCTCTCTAAGCAGGAATGCCTCAATCAGCTCCCCGACCTGCCGACCGCAGGGCTCACGGGCGCTGCCTACTTCCACGACGCGCAGGTTTACAACTCCGAGCAGCTTGTGCTGGCCTTTATTCGCTCAGCCGCTCAGCTCGGCGCGCAGGTGGCGAACTATGTTCGCGTGGTGAATTTTCGCGTGAAACATGGCCGGGTGGTAGGGGCGATCGCTCAAGACCAGCTCACAGACAGCTCATTCGACATTCAAGCCAACACCATTATCAACGCCAGCGGCCCCTGGGTTAATCAGCTTATCGCCACCGCTAAGGGAGAAACCGCCGCGCCACCGCAGGCACTCGCCAAAGCTATGAACTTGGTGGTTCGCCCGCTCTTTAGCCCGCAGCAAGACTGCGCTGTCGGCATTACAGGCCGTGCACCAGGTAGCCGCCTGTTTTTTATCGCCCCCTGGCGCGGCAAATCTATGATTGGCACTTGGTACGGCCCCGACACCCAAGGCACAAAGCCACCAACAGCGACGAGCAGCGAAATCGCCGACTTTCTCAAAGACATCAATCAGGCATATCCTACCTTTAATCTCACGCCCGACGATGTGGAATGGGT
>JBARVS010000124.1:0-5148 GCA_049646385.1 Phormidesmis sp.
CTACCGCAAACCGGACAAATTTTCGTAGGCAAATTAGATTTCATCTGACCCAAAGCTATCATCTCCGCTGATTAGCATTACTTTAAAGCATGGTTATAGAAGCTTCCTCTCCCCCAGAGCCCAATTCAGAGACCAATCCAGCCCTCAGCTCAGTTCGTATCGTCCTAGTTGCTCCCGCTGGCCCCCTCAACGTTGGCTCAACCGCTAGAGTCATGAAAAACTTCGGCCTCTCGCAGCTCATTCTAGTCAGCCCGCAGTGCGACCTAGCTAGCGACGAAGCCCTGCAAATGGCCGTCCACGCCAAAGATGTCTTAACAGCAGCCCAACGGGTGGATACAATACCCGAAGCCTTGGTCGGCTGTCATTTAGCGATCGCCACTACCGCCCGAGCCAGAGGCTTCAACGCCCCGCTCGAACTACCCGAAAATGCTCTACCTAGTTTAATTAATTCATCTGTTGAAACATGCGGCGACACCGCGCTGCTCTTTGGCCCCGAAGATCGCGGCTTGAGCAATGAAGAACTCAGCTACGCTCAGCGGTTCATTCAAATTCCAACTAGCCCCGACTACAGCGCCCTCAACCTCGCTCAGGCTGTTGCCGTTTGCTGCTATGAGCTTTATCGTGCCTATCGTGACGTTGGCAAGAGGGCGAGCATGAGGCTAGCCCCTACGGATGCGGCGGGTGAGTTGCAACAAAGTATGCCTGCGGCTTTACGCCTAGACCCTTTATCTGGTAAACAATCAAATGCTGTACTGAATAAAGCGCCGCTCGACGAATTAGAAAGATACTATCAACACTTAGAGCGAGTCCTGCTGAAAGTAGAGTATCTTTATCCTCATACGGCAGCTAGCCGTATGCGCAAGCTTAGACAGCTACTGCACCGAGCCGCTCCCAGCGCCAACGAGGTCGCCTTGCTCAGAGGTATTCTTCGGCAGATGGAATGGGCCCTGTCAGCGTCAAAGCCAGATTCAAAGCCAAATTCAAAGCCAGATCCAAAGCCAGATCCAAAGCCAGATTAACCTTGAAAGCCATGACAGATGCCAACGGCACACGCAACCCCTCAGATAGACCGATAGCGCCTACCAGCGGTCAGGCCAATAATAGAGCAGGCGATCAGGCTAATAGCTGGGCTAATCATCGGTTAGGCGATAAAACGACAGAGCTATCAGCCCGCCGCAGCCGTCGTGAGCTAGTGCGGAAGCGATCGGGTACTGCGGCCAATCATAAGCTGGCTAATAAAGTGGAGGACGCCCGTTCAACAGCTCGGCGGCGGCGGGGGCCAAGTGCTGCTGAAAAATCTAGAGCGGATAGGGTTAGAAGAAAAGCAGGCGATCGCCGCTCAAAAGTCACACCGCTAGCCCTTGCTAAAGGCGCTGTACCAAAGACCAGAGCCAGCAGCCACACAGCCGCCCGATCAATCGGTCAAACAACGGCAAATGGTTCTTCATCTCGTCCGCTTGGCTTGGCTCGCAGGCGCAGCCCACGGCGAAAAGCGCCCCTTCCTCTACTGTACTTAGGCCGCCTAGCGATCGCCGGACTCGGCCTTGCTGTCATCGGTGGAACGCTGCTCAAGGTGCTGCCCAACAACACCCGCAATGCGGCGATCGCAGACTCTAGCCTGAGCGTAAGTGCCAAGTCCATTGTTGCCAGCTTTCCCATCGCTTTGAACCAGGAAATTGCGCCCCTCGCAGCAGGCTTGCAGGCGCTACCCAACCGCTACCCCGGCCTTACGCCCAAAGTTTTCTACGTCGATGTAGACACGCGCGACTATGCCGACCTTGAAGGCAGTGATACCGTTGCCGCCGCGAGCACTATCAAGCTGCCAGTGTTGCTAGCCTTTTTTGAAGAAGTTGACGCCGGACGGATTGCCCTCAACCAAACCGTAGCGCTTGCGCCCGAGCAAGTTGCAGAAGGATCGGGAGAGATGCAGCTCTCTGCCCCTGGCACACAGTTTACAGCGCTAGAAGTCGCCACCCAAATGATCGTCGGCAGCGACAATACCGCCACTAATATGATGATTGATCTCCTAGGTGGCCCAAGCGCGCTCAACCAGCGATTTAAGGGCTATGGGCTGCAAAAAACTCAGATCGTTAGCCCCCTGCCCGACCTCCAAGGAACCAACACCACCAGCGCTAAAGATTTGGTGCACACCATGCTGATGATTAGCGGCGATCGCCTCACGCTGCATTCGCGCGATCGCATTCTCAACATTCTCAACCGCACCCACAACAAATCGCTGCTTGCCGACGGCATGATCGAAAGAGAAGCCCTCACCTACAACAAAACGGGTGACATTGAGTCGGTGCTAGGAGATGTCGCCCTAGTAGACCTCTCTAATGGCAAACGCTACATTGTCGCTGCGCTAGTAGAGCGGCCGAGCAACGATGGCCGAGCGGTAGATCTTATTCACAGCATTTCAGGGCTTGTCTACAAAGAGGCCGATGAAGCCATTCAGCCCGCGATTACGCCATTAGGAAATCCGAGCGCAGCCGAAGGAACGCCCAAAACGATTGAAGGTGCGCCTGTTCCATCAAGTCCGCCGTCAACCGAGCCATCAACCGGGCCATCAACCGGGCAACCAACCGGGCAACCAACTGGGCAACCAAAAGAGCAGCCCACCGCTCGACCGACCGGACAACCGAGCAGGCAATCGACTAGACAGCCAGAAGCAGCACCCGCTATCGAAGAAGAGCCCTATCCTAGCGCGAATCCTGCTAGGCAGAAGCCTAGAACAAACTGACTCAAGCAACTTAGATAAGGAGCAGTTTGGATAAAGCGTCACATTGTTTGAAACGTTTGCTTTGAAAAATGCGATATATCAAATAAATTGGGTAAGCTGCTAAGCAAGTGGGAATCAACTCTTCAAGGCGAACAAGCCAACAATAGCGAGGCGTCTGTTTTGAACAACTCTACAGGTATTCGTACTGATTAGAGATGTTACAAATGATGGCTGCTGAGCATCAGTTAATTGCATCAATGAAGAAACTGTTTGGAGTAGGTTTGTGTTCTATACTTTCAACCATATCGCAGGGCAGTCCATCTAAAGCTGATTCATCTACCTACCAAGATCATCTATAAAAAGCGTCTGAACGGGCCCATCAATGGCGATCGCATCCCAAAATTCAAGCATCTACTCGACTCAAGCGCCCGCTCAAGCGCCAGTAGATCAGCTCTTGGAACAGATTGCGGCAAAAGTGCAGGCGCAGCTAGAGGGTAAAGCACAGCCGCCAGAAGTCATATCAGAAGCCATATCAGCAGCCCTTACGTCTGAGGTCACAGCTTCTCAGGATGATGAGCCAGATAGCGGGTCAGTCAATGATTCAGATAATGGGCCAGATAATGAGCCAGATAATGAGTCAGATAATGAGCCAGACCTCACGCCTGAGCCCATTGCTGAACTCCCTAGCGATTTACCTGATGAGCCCTTTCAGCCAAGCGCTACAGGCATCAATATTCAACGAATGGCCGCTGAAGGTCATTTTCAAGCGATCGCCTACTGGCTCAATGAGCGGCTAGCGCCTCACGCTGTCTATGCGCAGGTGTTCGCTGATGAGGTACCCGGTCGGCTAAAAGTGCTGGTGGAATATGACCGCGCCCCTCAGCCAGATCGCCTAGTTCGGTTTGTGTGCGATCGCCTCTATCAGCTCAATTCTGATGTCATTCAAGGCGTTTATCTCATCGTGCGGGCGCTGGGCGCAGCTCAAAGTGCCTGGGAAAAAGCCGTTCGCATTCCGACTGCAGCCGAGCGATCGCGCCGAATCGCACAGCCAGCCACACTCCAAACCATACCCCCAGCTACTCATCAAATCATTCACGAGTCTGCGGCCAGTCAGAGGGCGCGGCAGAGCGTACACACGCAGTTTAAGTTTTTTCGAGCAGCCTTATTGTGCGGAAGTATAATCACAGCTTTTTGCTTCGGCAGCTTCGTCGAACTTATCCTGACTGGCCATCTGTCGGTGCCCCATATTCAGCTAGCCGACGAGCCGCCGCCAACCGCGCCCTCACCTTGGTACGGAGAAGACGAAGAAGCAACTGTACTATCCCCGCTACAGGATGATTCATCAGCAGCCACCGTCTCCTTTCGCCCAGCTAGCCGCTTCCAAGGGAAAACGGTCGAAGCTGCCCTAGAAACCGTTGCGGTCAATCCTCACGACGACGTTATTAGCCCTAGCGATCCAACCGTTACCTTGCTCTTCGGCGGCGATCTTAGCCTCAACGATTTTGTGTTTGACGAGTCAAGCGATGTCGATCAGCTATTTTCTGCCATCGATGTTTATCGGCAGGCAGATATCGCCATGGTGGGCTTAGCTGAACCGCTAGCCAACGCGAGCACCTCTTTACAAGAGAACTTTCACCAACGCACTCGGCCTCAGGCTGTGGCAGCGCTGCAGGCAGGCGGCATTGATGTCGTTGGCCTAGCCAGCGAAGGCACTATGACCTACGGCAGGCGCGGACTAGAAGAAACCCTAGATAATTTAGACCGCCAGGGGCTCTACCACATCGGCGCTGGGCGAAACCAGCAGGAAGCCCATCGGCCTGAGATTTTGGAAGTTAAGGGTCAGCGCGTTGCTTACTTAGGCTACAACCCTGAAGCCCTGAAGGGAGCAGAAGCCGAAAAAGCAGGGGTGGCGCTGGCTAACGATGAAAATCGTCAGCATATTGCTGATGATATTCGCGCGATTCGCTCTCAGGTAGATTGGATTGTTGTTAACTATCGATGGGGCGATGCGCGCAAAGAGTCAGAGGCAGATGAAACAACTGAAAATTCGCAGGGCGGATCAGACAATACATCAGGAAGCCAGCCGCAAGATCGAACAGAAAACCAGCCGCAAAGCTGGCAAAGAGCGCTTGCGCATGAAGCGGTAGACGCAGGTGCTGACTTAGTGGTGGGCTATTATCCCAACCAAATTCAAGGGACGGAGATTTATCGCGATCGCCCCATCGCCTATTCACTAGGAGACTTCGATTTCAACAGCACCTCTCCTACAAATCACAACATGGCGGCGCTAAAAGTCTCTTTGCGCAACCGCCGAATGAAAGTCGAGTTCCTCCCCACCACCATTCACGACGCCAAGCTACAAATGGCCACAGGAGAGCGAGGCACAAAAATTCTGCAGGCCATTCGCAGCGCCTCTAAAAGCCTAGAAC
>JBARVS010000125.1:0-1735 GCA_049646385.1 Phormidesmis sp.
ACGTAGCGCTAGCCGACAATCATTTCGATCTGACGATCAGCAACGTGCCCTTCTCAGAAATTGGCGTCAGTGACCCACGCTATAAAAAGCAATCCGTTAACACGCTACACGACTATTTCTTTGCAAAGGGACTAGATAAAGTGCGTCCAGGCGGCTTGCTAGTCTACATCACCTCGACAGGGACAATGCAGTCGGCTAAAGGTAAAGCCTTTCGCCACTACCTGAGCGATCGCGCCAATCTAGTCGGCGCAATGCGCTTACCCGGAGACGCCTTTAAGAAAAATGCTGGAACAGAAGTTACGACAGACCTCATTATTTTACAAAAGCTAGGCGAGGGCTTTGTGCCTAACGGTATCGCTTGGACTGAACTAGAAGAGACAGGTGTTCTTGATAGTAATGGCAGACCATTAAAGACGAACCAATACTACGCTCAGCGGCCAGCGCTAATGCTAGGCAAGCTAAGCGACGACAAGCTTTACCCTGGGAGGCTGGCGCTCCAAGGAGATGGCAGAGATATCTCTAAGGCCATCAGACAGGCTTTTACCACCCTGCCCAGTGGGATTTACCAAGAGAGGCTAGAACTGGAGACTGAGACAGCACGAATATTAGTGCCGCCAGAGCTTCAGTCAAAAACTAAGCAAAACGGGCACGTCGTGCATGATGGCGAGCTGATGATTCGCATAGGCGATTATCTGGAGCCATCAGGATTAACTGGCAAACCCTACGAGCGCGTTATTGGACTGATGAAAGTCCGCGATGCAGTTCAAAAGGTCTTTGATGTTCAGCTACAAGAAGGCACAGATGAACAATTAGAAGCAGCACAATCACAGCTAATAGCGACGTACGACCGTTTCGTAGATGAGCACGGATACATTAGCCAAAGAGGAAATACCCTTGCTTATGCTGGAGACCCAGACCAGCCACTGCTGCGAGCATTAGAGAAATACGATCCAGAAGAAAAAACAGCACAGAAAACTGACATCTTCTTCAAGCGAACAATTCAAGCCTATCAGCCTAAAACTCATGCAGACAGTGCAAAAGAGGGCCTCTTGTTCAGTCTGAACGAGATGGGCAAGGTCGATACTGAATACATCGCTCGGCTAACATCGCAGTCCAAGCTAGAGGTGGTTCTGGAGCTACAGAAGGAATCGCTAATCTTTCGCGACCCCGTAGCAGACGAATGGCAAACCCAAGACGAATACCTGAGCGGCAATGTCAAAGAAAAGCTAGCGATCGCACAGGAAGCAGCGATAGAGAACAGCCAGTTCGCTATCAACGTAGAGGCACTTCAAGACGTTCAGCCCGAACCGCTCCTCCCAGGCGATATTGACGTACGCTTAGGCTCCGTATGGGTGCCGTCAGAAGATGTAGAGGCATTTGCCTACAACTTACTAGGCATAGAGGATGGCTTATCTATCAAGCACTCTCAAAGCACAAATGCTTGGTACGTAAATAGTACGTATGAGATGCGATCGCTCGAAGCAAACACAACCATCTACGGGACTGAGTATGTAGCCGCCACGAAGCTAATCGAGCTAGCGCTCAATCTGCAAACCCCCACTGTCTACACAAATCATCCGAGCGAACCCGATCAGCGGATTGTCGATCAAGATGAAACAGCCGTCTATCAGATGTCAACTATATGGCGCATAAATGACAGCTACACGACAATAGAATGAGAGCAAGATTTTTCCTTCCTGTTTAAACGACAACTATGATCGGTGCGACAGCTACG
>JBARVS010000126.1:0-5885 GCA_049646385.1 Phormidesmis sp.
GCCCCTACTTTGTTTGTAAAGTAGAGGCAATATCATTGATATTTCAATAAATTTGATTAGCTCGCGAAGGCGTCTTCTTCATCGCCGTCTAAGCTGTTACCTTTTTCGTCATCTTTGTGTGACTGCTCTAACAGCCTTTCAAAGCGTTCTTTGCTCCAACGGTCAGTGGCATAGGAAATGGCGCTAATTTCTTCGAGACGAATGAGCCACACCGTCCGCTGATACGGATCTTCAGGAAGTTCTTCGTCCTCAAATCCTTCAGCGACATCAACATCAACAACCTCTACATAGTCGGTGTCAAGAAAAATGGGAATGCCCACCAAGCGAGTACCAGGCATTCTAAACCAGACTTCGCTGCCGGAGTTTAAGGCTTCTTCTAGGCGGTGGTACAGTCGGCTAGGGGTAGAAGAAGCGTAAGTGGCAGACCGGGCGTTGGGAGATTGCTCTTTACGGGCGCTGCTCTTTGTGATGCCTTCTGTCATTGTTATCCTCCTAAGTACAATCTGCTGCGTTATCTGCTGCGTTTGAGCGCAAAAAGTGCAAAAAATCGTCGTTTTTCGAACTTTGATTACCCCGCGACCTACAGCCGCTTACGAAAAGTGAGATACTACTAGGGTTGAATGCAGGCGCTCAAAGTTCAACCGTAAGGTCACGGATTAAGCGCCTAAATAGCAATTTTTCGTCAGCTATTTTGGTGCCTTTTTCGACTTTTCGGATGCTTCCTTGGGTGATTCTCTCAACGGCCTTTCTTCAAACGGTCTCTTGCTAGCCCTTTTTGCTAGCGTTGACACCTCACCTAGCACCCCTTTTAGCACCCCTCTAACGTAGCAGATTTAAGGGTAACAAATATTGACTATTCTATTTTGCAGGGCGTACTCGCATTAAGGGCTGGCCAAACTCTACAGGCTCGGAATTCTCAACTAAAATGTCTACGATTTCGCCTGAAACTTCAGTTTCTAGCTCATTCATTAGCTTCATCGCTTCAATAATGCAGACCGTTTGACCGGACTCAATGCGATCGCCTACCTCTACAAAAGAATCTTCATCGGGAGCAGGCGAGCGGTAAAACGTGCCTACCATGGGCGAAGTAATTTCTACTAAAGAAGTGTCTATTACAGGCGATGGCGGCGCAGCTTCTGAAACAGCGCTCATCGCTGAGGGTGGCAAATGAGCAGGCACGGGCGCACTGGGTAGGGATGGCACAGCGCCCTGTGAGCTTACAACAACATCGGGCTGAAGGGCAGAGGGCTTTCGCAAGGTCAGCTCAAATTCAGTATTTTTAAGCGTTAGCTCTGCAATATCGGACTGATTGAGCGCCGCCACCAGCTCGCGGAGTTCGTTGAAATTAAGATTCACTAATTAAAAGCTCCATGTCTTAAAGCACACCTGTAAAGCTCAGGTTTTATGACTTTGCGTCCTCACGGCCTTTAGGTTTCACGGCCTAAATAGGTATCATTGCGCGTGTCAATTTTTATTCTTTCGCCCTGAGAAATAAACAGAGGCACCATTACCTGAGCGCCTGTTTCGACGATAGCAGGCTTAGTGCCGCCAGTCGCGGTGTCGCCTTTTACGCCCGGATCGGTTTGAGTGACTTCTAGCACGACAGAGTTGGGCAGCTCAACTTCTAGCACCTTGTCGTTCCACATGAGGACGGTGACTTCCATTTCTGCGCTGAGGTATTTGACGCGATCGCCAATTTGCGCCTCACTAAGGCGAGCTTCCTCATAGGTCTCCATATCCATAAATACATACTGCTCACCCTCTTTATAGGTGTGCTGCATGGTGCTTTTTTCAAGCACCGCCTGCGGCATGGTTTCCCCTGCTCTAAACGTTTTGTCTACAGTGCTACCAGTTTGTACATTCTTTAGCTTCGTGCGCACAAACGCAGAGCCTTTACCGGGTTTTACGTGCAAAAATTCAATGACGCGCCACACGGAGCCATCTAGCTCAATGCTGGTGCCGGTGCGAAAATCATTGCTTGAAATCATGGTGATAGCGAAGGTGTGCTAATGCAATCGGCATTAATTGTACAGCTAGGAGGTCAATTGCCCCTGTCCGTGCGCCTATAGATATAGATAACGTCATCGATTCGGAAAACTATGACCCACACTATGGCAAGATCATAAACGAACGACTCATTGAGAGCCTACTTGTTTTTCCCATGAATATTAAAGTTTTTAAAAGAGCGGCTGATCAGGCGGCCCGTTTGCTTTTAACAATTACGTTAGGGATAGTGATATCACTAAGCTGCCTGCTCAGCGTCACAGCGCCTGCACAAGCTGCTCTACCGCCTGGAAACGCCATCACAGATGGGGCCGCGCTGCTGCGATACTCGCTGCCAATTGACAACAAAGAAATCCGCCAGGTGCAAGGGGAGCTAGAAGGCTTATCAGAATGGCTGCGCAGCAAGCGTTGGGGCCCCATTAAGAAAGACATTACCAAAGTAGAGCGGATTTTAGAGCGCAAGCGAGGCGCGATTTTGGCGGCTGTACCCGCTGACAGACAGGCGCAAGCCGGCACGCTGTTAGATAACATTGCCGAGAGCTTAGAGCCAATTCGCTTGGCCGCTGAGAACCAGGATAAAGAGGGCGTGTGGGTAGAGCGCAAAACTCTTTTGGATGAAGTTGGCAAATTAGAAGAGCTAATGGTCAACGGCTATCCCTTTGAAGTGCCTGAGGAGTATGACTATTTGCCTCAGCTTAAGGGCCGTGCCACGGTGCAGTTCACGACGACTAAGGGCGATATTACGGTGGTTGCCGATGGCTATAGCGCCCCTGTTACCGCAGGCAACTTTGTCGATTTGGTCAACAAAAAGTTTTACGACGGCCTGCCGTTTATCCGCGCCGAGGATTTTTATGTGCTGCAAACGGGTGAGCCCAAAGGCGATGCAGAAGGCTATATCGATCCTAAAACTAAGGAATATCGCGCTATTCCCATGGAAATTTTGGTAAAAGGCGATGATGCGCCAACTTATGGCGTGACCTTGGAGGAAATTGGTCGCTATATGGATGAGCCGATTTTGCCTTTTAACTCCTACGGTAGCTTGGCCCTAGCCCGCCCTGGTAACGATAATAACGGCGGCTCCTCTCAGTTTTTCTTCTTTTTGTTTGAGGCTGAGCTAACGCCTGCGGGTCGTAATATGCTAGATGGCCGCTATGCGGTATTTGGCTACACGATTGACGGCCAAGAGACGCTGCGAAAGCTCAGTGCAGATGACAAAATTATCTCAGCTAAAGTCATTGACGGATTGGATAATTTGGTACAGCCCAAAGCCTAAGCTGCAAAAGTGGAAGAAACCATTGCACAGATTGGCGAGCTGGCGCTAATTGAGCGGCTAAAGGCGTTTTGCCCTGTGGGGGCGGTGGGTGATGATGCCGCCTTGCTGAGGGTTCAGCCCGGATATGAGCTAGCGGTAACGACGGATATGCTGATTGAAGGGGTGCATTTTAGCGATCGCACCACTCCCCCTTATTCAGTCGGCTGGCGGGCGGCGGCTGCTAATCTCTCCGACCTCGCCGCAATGGGTGCGAGGCCAATTGGCATTACCGTCGGGCTAGGACTGCCTGCCCATACCCTTTGGCCCTGGGTAAAAGCGCTTTATCAGGGCATGGCTGACTGCCTAAAAGCCTATGGCGGCGTAATTTTGGGCGGCGATTTGTGCCGATGCGATCAGCGATCGCTCTCTATTACGGCTCTCGGCGAGGTGATTGCTGAGCAGGCTGTTCGTCGCCATACCGCAACGGCTGGGATGACAGTCGTGGTAACCGGGCCGCATGGAGCCTCACGAGCGGGATTGGCCGTGCTGCTGCAAGAGCCTGCGGTCAGTCGCGTTGGCAATCAGTCGGCTAACACAGCAGCGCAGCAGTGGATTAAGGCGCACCAGAGACCCGTGCCTAGATTTGATGCGATCGCCGCCCTGCGCCAGCTCATTGACCAGCTACCCAATCCGCTATCCGAGCCAGTAAATCCTTACCCTGTCATCGCTGGAATGGACAGCAGCGATGGGTTGGCCAACGCGCTGTTGCAAATCAGCAGCAGCAGCGGCGTCGGTATGGATATCGGGCGATCGCTCATTCCGCTAGCTAACGAACTCAGCACTATGGTTGGCTTAGAAACTGCCGTAGAATGGGCGCTCTACGGCGGGGAAGACTTTGAGCTAGTGCTTTGCCTGCCGCCCGAGCTAGCTCAAAAATTCGTTCACACTGGCTTTGCAACAGCCATTGGCATCACCACCGATACAAGCACCGTACAAGTTCTTCCCTCTCTCGATAGCGATTTGGGTGTGCCTATTTCCCACAAAAGCTTTCAGCACTTTTAACGGGTCATTTTTCATCCTTATTGCTTATCCCCCTTTCGTCCCTTTCAAAAATGAACTACACTGGCAAGGTTGTTTCAATCTTGTAAATACGCACAGCTCATGGCGGCTCCTAAGAAGAAAACCTCAAAATCTAAACGCGACAGCCGCAGAGCGACCTGGAATCGCAAGGCCGCTATTCAAGCTCAGCGGGCACTTTCCCTCGGTAAATCTGTGCTGACCAATCAATCCAATAGCTTTGAATATCCTTCCAAGGATGACGAGGACGACGACGAATAGACGACGAATAGTTGAGCTGCGTCATTTTTAGACGAGCTGAAAAATAATTGATAGAGAAGCGGGGCACAGGCTCTGCTTTTTTATTGTCGCGGTTTTGTTGACTTTTTTTATTTACTTTAGTGCCGAGTTTTTATAAATGCGTCTTTCCAACATCACTTTTACAAACGCCTTTTGGCTATCTTTGACCGCGTTAGTCGCTATGCCAGCTCATGTGCCAGCTAACAGGGCGCAAGCCCAAATACCTACGCGAGGCAGCTTAACGGCAGAGGTCACTGGGCTAAAAACCGCAGACGGTCAGGTTTGTTTCAGCTTATTCAACAGCGGCATGGGTTTTCCTAATAACAGGGAGGCCATTGTTGAAACAAAGTGTGTTGCCGCTACCGTAGCAGAACCCGATATGCCCGCTTCAGTCACTTTTGAAGACCTGAGCTTAGGGACTTATGCCGTTTCTGTAATTCATGACGAGAATGAAGATGGTAAGCTGAACGTAGGCGGATTTGGTATTCCTAAAGAAGGGTTTGGATTTTCGCAAAATCCGGTCATTCAAATTAAAGCGCCCGATTTTAGCGAGGCCGCAGTAGTGGTCGTTGGCCCAGATACCACTACCCAAATTGAGCTGATTTATTATTGAATTTACAGGCTTAGAACATGTGCCTACGCCAAAAAAATAACTGACCTTAACCCTTCTCATCTGAAAAGATTAATTGGGTATTTTGAGAGCGTAATAACCTTTTGAAAAGCGTCAGGTTTCTTTAATGATGGGTCAAAACAGCTTTGTTAAGACGGCGTTTGTTTTTTCTAGCGCCTTAACTCTGAGCTTAGCAACTTTGAGCTTAGCAGCCAGTGCCTCACCCGTTTGGGCCCAAGCTAGCTCTCAAATGAGTCCTCAGCCTAGTATTAGCGAGGCAGACACACTTGATGACGCTGAAGTATCGGCCCCAACATTAGCTGAGATAGAAACGCCTGAGATAGAAGACTCTGTTGTAGAAAACGCAGCAGCGGTGACCGCAACAGTCTCTGAGAGTATTGAAGAAAATACTAGAGAAAGTGTTGAAACGGCTGAAGCACAAGCGGTAGCTTCATCTGAAGCCAGCGAAGTGGCGATGTCAGAGTTTGTAAGAGCGCTGAGTGCTGATTTGGCTGAAGCGCAAGCCGCCGCCGCTGAAACTTCAGCAGAAGCATTGGCAACAGTTGTGACGCTTGATCCTTTACTGGAAGCGCCAGAGGGCCTGCTAGAGAGTGAAGCCACCGCAGACAGGCTAGCAGAAGAATTAGAAATACTAGAAGAGGT
>JBARVS010000127.1:0-8036 GCA_049646385.1 Phormidesmis sp.
CATTGAATCGAACACCTGAGCAGCGGCGATCAGCTGGTTTTGCTGAATCGGCTCAAAGCCAGTGGCCTCAAAAACCTGCTGAGGGTTCATGCCCGTTTTTTGTAAGGTGCTGCAGGCTTTACCCCACTCTACCCAAACGCCTTCCTTGCGGCGCAGCTGAAGGGTGAGGGCGTCAATGGTCGCTTGAGGGGTAGATTCAGCATTAGGCGCAGGGGGCGCAGTGAAGCTAGTTGTCGGATCTGATGAAGGAGGAGAGGCGGTCATCGCTTTGTGATAAAAGTGATCACTTTTGACTGTATCGCGATTTGCTTGACGAAATCATCATTGTTACGCGATTATATTTGTTCAGCCCAACCACTTTTTGAGTTGGTTTTGAGCTGGCGTTTCGGGGCTATAGCGCAGCTGGTAGCGCACCTCAATGGCATTGAGGGGGTCAGGAGTTCGAATCTCCTTAGCTCCATAAGCACTTCGAGCAGGTACTGTAAGACCTACGCACCATAATAGTCTTTGTACCAAGCAACAAATTTTTCAATGCCGACTGATAGGGGCGTGTCGGGCTTAAAGCCCACGTCATCCATTAGGTCTTGCACATCTGCGTAGGTGGCAGGCACGTCACCGGGCTGCATAGGCAGCATATTTTTCACAGCCTTTTTGCCCATAGTCTGCTCAATGGTGGTGATGAAGTCCATCAGCGTGACTGGGCTGTGGTTGCCGATGTTATAAATTTTGTAGGCGGCGGTGCTGTCTAATCCCTGGGCTTCGGCTTCGGCTGCGCTCAGCCTTCGTGGTATTTTTTTCATGACGCGCATGATGCCTTCTACAACGTCGTCTATGTAGGTGAAGTCGCGCTTCATTTGGCCGTGGTTGTACACGTCAATGGGTTTGTTTTGGGCGATCGCCGCCACAAACTTAAAGTAAGCCATATCAGGCCGCCCCCAAGGGCCGTACACCGTAAAAAAGCGCAGGCCCGTCACGGGCAAATTGTAAAGGTGGCTGTAGGAATGGGCCATCAGCTCATTGGCCTTTTTGGTCGCGGCATATAGCGACACGGGGTGATCGACGCGATCTGTAGTAGAAAAAGGCACCTTGCGATTTTGACCGTACACCGAGCTAGAAGAAGCAAATACCAAATGCCCAATTTTGCTGTGGCGACAGCCCTCTAAAATATTGACAAAGCCCAGCAGGTTGCTATCAGCATAGGCGAGCGGATTTTCTAGCGAATATCGTACGCCCGCTTGGGCCGCAAGGTGAACGACGCAGCTAAAGGCGTGATGGGCAAATAGGTTCGAGACGGTGGTGCGGCAGCTCAAGTCCATTTGCTCAAACGTAAAGTTTTCAAACGCTTTGAGCTGAGCTAGGCGATCTTTTTTAAGCGAAACATCGTAATAGTCACTTAGAATGTCAACGCCATACACCGTCTCTCCTGCTTCTAGCAGCCGCAAAGATAGAAAATAGCCAACAAATCCAGCCGCGCCGGTTACAAGTATTGTCATAGCACTAAAAAAGGTAGTGAGTGTTGAAGCTACAGGTATTGGCCAGCTCTGTATAGCCAGTAGCCAGATCAATATTGGCCAGATTAAAGCTATTCACTCCACAAATTACCCGTTTTCTTTAAATTAATGGTGTTGATTCGTTACCATCTTTAATTTCAAACATTGATGTAGCCTTTATTTTTTGCTATTCGCTGGGCGGGCAAACTCAGGTTTCTTCGCCCTTCTGCTAGAGAAACGCTTACCTATGTGGGCGATCACCGATCTGCCAAGGTTTCGTTAACAGTGATACGATTGCCACAGCATAAAATGAGAAAACTAAGAAAGCGTAAGGATTCATCAATGCAAGAAATGGATAAGTCGATTTCTATCGACGGTCGAGAAATACATCTGAAAGTGGGACTGTTAGCGCCCCAAGCAGGTGGCTCGGTGCTGATAAGTTCTGGCGATACGGCTGTGTTGGTCACAGCTACACGCTCATCGGGTAGAGAAGGCATCGATTTTCTACCCCTGTTAATTGACTACGAAGAGCGCTTGTACGCGGCAGGTCGCATCCCCGGCGGCTTTTTGCGCAGAGAAGGCCGTCCGCCTGAGCGTGCCACTCTCACCAGCCGCCTGATTGACCGACCCATGCGGCCGCTATTCCCAGGCTGGATTCGCGACGACATTCAAATCGTTGCCACCACGCTATCTATGGATGAGGACGTGCCGCCCGATGTGCTCGCGGCCACAGGCGCATCGATTGCCGTACTGCTCGCCGAAATTCCGTTCAACGGCCCCATGGCGGCTGTGCGCGTGGGCCTAGTGGGTGACGACTTCATCATTAACCCTACCTATCAAGAAATTGAAGACGGCGATCTTGATTTGGTCGTTGCTGGCTCTCCCGACGGCGTGATTATGGTAGAAGCCGGGGCCAATCAGCTCCCTGAGCAAGATGTAATTGAAGCGATTGACTTTGGCTATGAGGTTGTGCGTGATCTGATTCAGGCGCAGCTAGATTTGGTTAAGGAAATGGGCCTAGATCGACCGACCGAGCCAGCCCCCGAGGAAAGCGAAGACTTAGCTAAGTTCTTAGCAGATAAGGCCACTGCACCGATCAAAGAAATCCTTAAGGAATTTGATCAAACTAAGTCAGAGCGGGACGCCAAGCTTGATGCCATTAAGTCGTCTATGGCCGAAGAAATTCAGACGTTGGCTGAAGATAGCGCCGTTCGCACTGCGGTTGATGGCAACAAAAAGGCTTTAGGCAATGCCTTTAAGAGCCTGACTAAAAAGGTCATGCGCGCCCAAATTTTAGACGAAGGCGTTCGCGTGGACGGTCGCAAGCTCGACGAGGTGCGCAAAATTACCTGTCGCACGGGCGTTTTGCCCAACCGCGTGCATGGCACTGGCCTATTTCGTCGGGGCCTCACTCAGGTGATGTCGGTAACCACGCTGGGCACCCCCGGCGACGCGCAGATGATGGACGATCTGCACCCCGGCGATGAAAAGAAATATCTTCACCACTACAACTTTCCGCCTTACTCAGTAGGGGAGACTCGACCCATGCGATCGCCCGGTCGTCGTGAAGTTGGCCATGGCGCACTGGCCGAACGTGCCCTAATACCCGTTCTACCCGCCCAAGAAGACTTCCCCTATGTCATCCGAGTCGTCTCCGAATGTCTTTCCTCTAACGGCTCTACCTCCATGGGCTCCGTCTGTGGCTCTACCCTGTCACTAATGGACGCAGGCGTACCTATTAGCCAGCCCGTCAGCGGCGCAGCCATGGGCCTCATTCGCGAAGGCGATGAGGTGCGCATCCTCACCGACATTCAGGGCATTGAAGACTTCCTCGGCGATATGGACTTCAAGGTCGCAGGCACCGACAGCGGCATCACCGCGCTGCAAATGGATATGAAAATTACAGGTCTGCCCATGGCTGTGATTGGCGATGCCATTAACCAAGCGCGTCCGGCTCGTCTGCATATCCTTGAGAAAATGCTTGAAGTCATCGACAAGCCCCGCTCAGAGGTCTCTCCCTATGCGCCTCGCCTGCTCACCATGCAAATCAACCCTGACCAAATCGGCATGGTGATTGGGCCGGGGGGTAAGCAAATCAAGGCCATCACTGAGAAAACAACGGCCAAGGTTGATATTCAAGACGATGGCACGGTGACGATTTCGGCGATTGACTCAGATAAGGCTATGCAGGCCAAGAAGATGATTGAGGGCATCACTCACGTTGCTGAGGCAGGCAATGTATACATGGGTAAAGTCACTCGCGTTATTCCGATTGGTGCCTTCGTTGAGTTTATGCCAGGGAAAGAAGGCATGATTCACATTTCACAGCTTGCCGACTACCGAGTAGAAAAGGTAGAAGACGAGGTGAATGTAGACGACGAAGTGCTGGTTAAGGTGCGCGAAATCGACAACCGAGGCCGGGTGAACTTGACTCGCCTTGGCATTCATCCAGATGAGGCAGCGGCGGTGAAATCGGCGGAAGCATAAAAACGATGAGTGATGAATGATGAGCGATGAGGTGACCCACGCCGCTAGCTCATCATTCATACTTTTTGCTTCCGATTGCATGGCGTCGGTGTTTACCTGTACGATTCAGGATGCTGCGCCTATAAGATGAAACCGTGCGAAAAGTTGTAATTGCTGGTAATTGGAAAATGCATAAAACCCAGGCAGAAGCCTTGGCGTTTGTGCAACAGTTAATGCCCCAACTGGCTCGGACGCCAGGAGATCAGACGCCAGGAGATCAGGCGCTCAGAAACAGAGAGCTAGTGCTCTGTGCGCCTTTTACGACGCTGGGCCTGCTAGCAGACAAGCTCAAGGGCAGCGGGGTAAAAGTGGGTGCTCAAAACATTCACTGGGATAGATCAGGCGCGTATACGGGCGAAATTTCTGGCCCGATGCTTACTGAAATTGGCATTCGCTATGTGGTGGTAGGCCACAGTGAGCGCAGACAGTATTTTGGCGAAACGGATGAGACGGTGAACGCTCGGCTAAAGGCGGCGCAAATGGCTGGGCTGACGCCGATTTTATGCGTGGGCGAAACGAAGCAACAGCGCGATGCGAATGAAACAGAAGCGGTGATTGCACGGCAGATAGAAAAAGGACTGGTGGAGGTCAATCAGTTCAACCTGGTGGTTGCCTACGAGCCAATCTGGGCAATTGGCACAGGGGAGACCTGCGCTAGCCAGGAGGCTAATCGCGTGATTGGCAAAATCCGCAATCAGCTCACTAATAAGGAAGTGTCTATTCAGTATGGTGGCTCGGTAAAGCCCGAGAACATAGACGAAATTATGGCCCAAGCCGAGATTGATGGGGCGCTGGTGGGCGGTGCTAGCCTAGAAGCTGACAGCTTTGCTAAATTGGCGAACTATCAGGCATAGCTGTTTTCAGGCATAGCTGTTTTCGGAGCGTTAGTCGGTTTCGGCGGGCGTCATGGCGACAGATGGGCCTTCATCTGAAGCAAAGGTCGCGGCTGCATCTGGATTGACGGTGTTGTAATGAGCGTGAACATAGGTGCGATCGCGCCCTTGCTGCTTAGCGTGATACAAGGCCAAATCCGCTGCCTGCACCAAGGCTTGAGCGGTAGTTTCAGGCCCTGGAACAATTGTAGATACGCCCATGGTGACAGTTACGTAAGGCTTTTCATTACTAGGAGCGTGAGCGATTTTTTGATCGCGAATGCTGCTGTGGATTTTTTGCGCAATCCGCCATGCCCCGTTGGTGTCGGTATTTGGCAAAATAATGGCAAACTCTTCACCGCCGTAGCGAGCGACTAGGTCGGCAGGGCGCTGAGGGCCGTTTAATAGGGCGCGCGCGACCCGAATGAGACAGCGATCGCCCGCCGGATGACCAAAGGTATCGTTATAGCGCTTGAAGTTATCCAAGTCGCACAAAATTAAAGACAGTGGCCGCTGATCTCTAGTTGAGCGCTGCCACTCGTCCGCGAGATGCTCGTCAAAGCGACGGCGGTTGGCTAACTGAGTAAGCCCGTCTGAGAGGGCCAGCTTTTGCAGCTCTTGATTATCCGCGAGCAGCGACTCGTACTGCTGAGCTTGTTTCATCGCCAATGACAGCTCTAGCGCAATGCTTTGAGCACAAGCAATTTCATCAGCAGGCCAATAGCTATCTGGGGATAGCGCCAGTGCCAAAATGCCCCAGTGGTTTTCAGCAGCATTGTGACCCCTCAGAAAATGCCTGGTTTGGGCATTGCCTATGGGCACTAATAGCCAGCTACCGGGCCAACCTGCCAGCCACTGCCGTGCTTCAGCCGTTAGAGTTGGGCGGTTATTCTCTAGCAGCATTGCCTTGCCTTGAAAGAGCTGCCTCATCAATTCAGGATATTCTGACCAACTAGGGCTAAGCTTTTGGCCCCACGCCAGCGACTGGTCGCGGCAGTACCGCGCGACGGGATACCAAGCTTTACTCAACGGACAATAGCGCAGCAAGCTGACCTGTCTAGCCTTCAAAAAAGCAGCAGACTCGACAACCGCTGTTCCTAAAACGGTTGAAAGACTCAGTGAGTCGCGCAAGTTACGCTCTACCTGACGAAGACGCTGCTGCGTAACTGACTGTTGCAGAGGGCGCGGCTGCATAGCATTGCTGCAGTTTTCAGCGGCGGCAGTTGAATCAGACTGATCGCTAGGGCTCATATTTACAGCTGCCTCAGCGCTATCAAGCCGAGTGCTGCTCAAAGATGGACGCGGGTGATCCTTGTCCAAAGAACCTTTATCAGCCTCGCTGGTATCGTTTTTAGCGGTGTCAGCCTCCTTCGCAGCGTCGCTTGTTTCTACCTTACGACAAGAAAACAAAGCAAACTGAGACTGGCGATGGTGAACATAGCGGTTGAGCATGTCAGATTCTCCGCATTTTACGGGGAAGAGGCTGCGTGAATAAGCGTTTGCGCGTGAAAAATATTGACACACCGACTTAATCACGGCCATTGGGAGAAGAAAGGCAAATTCGGTATATATTCAGGAGTTTAGCTATATTAACGCGCTCCGTATAGAGATAGATCCGTGTATACCCTAATACGTCTCGGGGAAACTACTTTGTCTCAGTGCTGATCAGTGCTGAAAGCATTTGAGTATAATTTATCACTAGAATAGAGCAACTCATAGTACAGCAGACGATGGCTTGATTAAAAAGTTCTTTAGGTAGATTTTAATGGGTGTTAATTAATCCCCTGCTGCTCAAATCGTCACGAATCGTCACGAACTGTTATAAATTGCTATAGCGTTAAGAAGTTTTCTAACGCGGCTACCATTTTGGGGGGCCATCGTCTGACGTTTTTTACCCAGCCAAGGTCTTTGTAGCGACTGTCTAGGCCGACAACGGCGACCCAGTTGCTTTCGGCTTCACCCTGCTGGCCTTGATCCCATAGCACTGCTGTGAGGGCCGCCCGCATATCAGCAAAGCCTGGATATTTGCGGACGAGGCTTTTCATGATTTGTATCGACTTGCTCGCGTCGCCAACTGGATAAAGCGCTAGCGCATAGTTGCCATAGGCACGCGAAAAACTGGGCTGAAGCGTAATTGCGGCTTGGTAGTCAGCAATCGCCAGATCCCATTCTCCCTGCCCTGCCTCCGCACTGCCTCGGTTGTTGTAAGCAGCTGGATCGTCAGGGTTGAGGTGAAGGACGTGGTTGTAGTCGCTGATGGCGTGATCCCACTGCCCAATGGCTTCCCACACGGCTCCTCTGTTGAGATAGGGATCGGGTTCGGTGGGGGCTAGTGCGATCGCCTGCGTGTAGTCTTCAATCGCGCCCTCAAGATTGTTTTGACGAACGCGCACGTTGCCCCGATTGCTCCAGACGGCGGGCTCTTGCGGCAGCTGCTCAATCAAGGCCGACCATTGCGTTTCAGCTAAGTCAAACTGGCCAGCTTGAGTGGCGGCAAAGGCAGCTTTTCGCAGCTGGCCAATGGTTTGAATGGCCTGATTGCTCAGCGCTGGGGCGGCAGTTGAGGTCAAATTAAGCGCGATCGCCGAACGACCGAACCCGCCGAGTCCTAGACAAACCGCTAAAAGAATCGCGATCGCCCCTCGCGCCGTCTGGCCAATTATCTGTCGCCCTGTTTGGGGCATCTGCCTGTGATCGCCGCGCATTTTTTTGTCTCAAATCTGGGCTCTGGTAATAGCCTAAGGGTAAATGGGTTAAGCAGGCTTATTTGGCGGTGGTGGCTCTGGTGGTGGCTCTGAAGCTATCTCACTCGGCGTTTCAAGGGCCATCAGATTAAACAAGGGCGCATCGGGTAGATAAAATCGACTTTCAATCGCTTCATAGCCCAAATGACGGCAGGCGGCAGGGGTGACCACGCGACCTCTGGGCGTGCGCTGCAAATAGCCAATTTGCAGGAGGTAGGGCTCGTACACTTCCTCAATGGTTTGAGGATCTTCTCCGGTAGAGGCGGCCATGGTGTCTAGTCCAACTGGGCCACCGTTGAAGTTTTCAATCATCAGCGTCAGCAGCTTGCGGTCTGTCCAGTCGAGGCCGCAGGGATCTACGCTAAATAGCTCTAAAGCTTCGGCGGCGATCGCCCGATCAATGC
>JBARVS010000128.1:0-2693 GCA_049646385.1 Phormidesmis sp.
ATACCATTTTGCGTTTCTGACCCCACCTGCTAAACCGCTGCCGTAAGGTATATTTTTCACCAAAGTCTTACTACCTTTGGTTTTAACCTTATTTATTCGCCTTTGTATTTCTGAGTCGTCCCACTTGTGCCCTACAAACTCATAGTTATAAGGAGGATCTGTAATGCAAGCTGATATGTAATCGCTCGGCATATCAGCCATTATCTTGCGGCAATCACCAAGCAGTATCTCGTTAAGAGGGAATGCGTTCACAGAATTACAAGTAAGATTAATATGATACTTATAGAATTCATTTTCGCTTTTGTCAAGAGCACGGTAGGCTTAGTGATTTCTATCTGACATATTTGCCACCTTTCTCGGGGTCTGACCAATCGCAGGCAAGTCCTTTGCTAGCTGCTAACGCCTGACTCCAGGGCTCCGGTGCGATCGCCGATTTATCCGTATGCAAAATCTCAAACAGGCCGTCAGCCTGCACCTGGGCAATTCGCAGAGCCTTAGTCGTGTGATGGTTAGGCTCAATGGTGACCAGTCCCTCCGGCGCTTGAAAGGTTTGACCATACGATGCTCGACGTACCGCTTCGGCCTGGGTAGAGCGAGCGGCTGCTACGGCCTTAGCCCATAAATGCACCATCGCATAGGCCGACGCCATCGGCGCACCGACTATCCGATCTGAGCCATATTGCCCCTTAAACTTATCAACCCAAGCTTTGTTCTCAGGGCTCTCTATGGTTTGAAAGTAGTTCCAGGCTGCGTAATGTCCGGCTACAAAGTTCGCGCCAATGTCTGCAACGTCTGTTTCAGAGAGCCTTACCGACATCACCAAATGCCGCTCTGAGGTGAGCCCTGCGCCGTCGAGCGCTCTAAAGAATAATCGGTTATGACTGCCCACTAGCGCATTGAAAATAATCCCGCCTGCGGGCAGCGACTTTTTAATATCGTTCATCAGCGGCGTCATATCTGCATTTTCGCCATTGGCCAGCGGCACAAACGCTTCGCCTGCGAGCTTGCCGCCGTACGCTTTAATCTGGGCTTTGGCAATTTCGTGAGTGGTGCGAGCGTTAGAACTTACTAAAAAGAAAGTCTTGCCCCGGTTGCCAATCATCCATTTAATCGCAGGCATAATTTGCTGGTTGGCAGTTGCGCCTGCGTAGAAAATATGGTCGGAGCATTCTTGCCCTTCGTACGCGCCGGGATACCAAAGCAGACTGTTGTTAGCCGTGACAACGGGCAAAATGGCTTTACGGCTTTCTGAGGTCAGCCCGCCAAAAATAACGGATACGCCGCTATCGATCAGCTTTTCGGCCTTTTCTGCAAAGGTGGGCCAGTCGGAAGCGCCGTCTTCTTTGACGGGCACCAGCCGCTTGCCCAAAAGTCCCCCGCTGGCGTTGATTTCTTCAATGGCGAGCAGCTCGGCATCTACTACCGGGATTTCGCTGAGCGCCATGCTGCCGCTTAGTGAGTGCAACATGCCAACTTTAATGGTGTCAGCTTGGCTGCTAGGCGGCTCTACTGCGTTCGGGTCTCTCTCTGCCGAGTTTCCTTTAGCGGCTGACTGTGCGTTTTCGGATGAGGTGTCGGATGAGCTATCTGACTGATTTCCTGACTGATTTCCTGACTGATTTCCTGACTGAAGGGCCGCGTCGATCGCGGCAAAATCGGGAGCACAGCTTTGCAGAAAAATGCTAGAGCCGACGGTGGCTGAGCTAGCGATTAGGCCAGTGCTTAGAAATTTTCGTCTGCCAAATTTTGTCATCTATATCGTCATGTCATCGTCGCTATTGAGCCGTCGTTTAGGCATAGAAAAACCTTTCGGCACATCCTACGCCGAAGCCTGCTGCTGCTTGAAAAAACTAGCCGCTGGCTATTCCATACGCCTTTATACTTTAAGGGGTATGGGGTGGCACAGTGTCACAGGGTTTAGAACAGTATTTAGGCCAGTGTTTAGGCCAGTGTTTAGGAGTGAAATGCCGATGGTCGCCGTTGTTGTTGCTACGGGCAATCCAGGCAAGCTCTCGGAGCTTAAGCAATATCTGCAAGATTTAAATTGGACGCTGGCGCTGAAGCCTGAGGATCTGGAGGTGGAGGAGACGGGTAAAACGTTTATTGAAAATGCAAGGCTGAAGGCGTCTGAAGTGGCGATCGCCACTCAAAGCTGGGCGATCGCCGATGACTCTGGCCTTGCGGTTATGGCGCTAGGCGGCGCACCGGGCGTCTATTCGGCTCGCTATGGCACCAGTGACGCCAACCGGATTAACCGAGTGCTCACAGAACTAGGCGATGAGACTGACCGCCAAGCTGAGTTTGTTTGCGCGATCGCCCTGGCCCAACCCGATGGCACCATCGTCCTTGAAACCGAAGGTCGCTGCCCAGGGGTGATTTTAGCCTCCGGACAGGGCGCAGGTGGATTTGGCTACGATCCTATTTTTTATGTAACTGCCCAGCAAAAGACTTTTGCGGAGATGAGCAGTGCTGAAAAAGAGCGCTACAGCCATCGCGGTATTGCCTTCGAGCAGATTATGCCGCAGCTCAGAGCGCTGAATATGGCGACGAGTCGGGCGAATTAAGCAGAACAGTAACGCGGCTATCCCCGTCTTCTTTAAGGCGGGGCAGGATAGCGGCGACCGCTAGGGAGCAATCTTAGGCAGTCGCTTTACGTATTCGCGAATGACTAAAGACACGCTCCAGCCCTTGCT
>JBARVS010000129.1:0-1954 GCA_049646385.1 Phormidesmis sp.
AAACAAAGTAGGGGCTTTTTTGTGAAAAACGATAGAGTGAGAGCTATTGCTAGGAAATGCGACTATTTCTGGCTATCTGCTTGTTTAGACAAATCGGAGCGTGATGACGTTTGAAGAGTTCCGCGAGCTTCAAAAGGGCTACAAGGCTTTCCATTTCACCGGGCACGGTGCCTACAACTTCCGTGAACCAGCAAAGTCAGCGCTGGGACTTGCAGATGGTTTACTGAGCGCGAAGCAAATTAGTCAGCTCGATCTCAGCAGCTATCAGCTAGTGTGTCTGGCCGCCTGCGAAACCGCGCTGACTGGCGAAGATGGCATTCCTGACGAGTACGTTGGGCTCGCCAGCGCATTCCTAAAAGCCGGCGCTGCTAACGTGCTAAGCACCCTATGGCCTGTAGACGAAATTGCCAGTGCCTGGATGATGATCCGGTTCTATCAAAACTTATTAGCAGGCAGCTCACCCGCCGCCGCGCTCAAATCAGCTCAGCAGTGGCTGCAAACGGTTTCAAGCGTTGAGCTGGCCGACTGGATTATGCAGTTGAGTCAGTTGACTGGTCTGCAAACAAAGGCGGCAGAACGGCTAGAAGCTCGGGCCAAAAACGTGCTCGAATTAGGGGGTACAATGGAGCCAAATCAGCCGACTGAATATCAGCACCCCTACTATTGGGCCGCGTTCACCCTCACCGGATGGGGCTAAGTCAATGACCGTTTCAGTAAATAACTCCATTGATTTGAAAGCCCTGCTCTACGCGCTTACCCAGCAACGAGAGCCATTGCCTCAGCCTTTTCAACATTCTTTGCAAGAGGCTGGACAAGCTCTACGGCAAAACCAACCGGAAGCTGATTATCAGTTACGAGAACGCATTAGAACATACATACCCTTAGAAACTGCATATAAAAGTGCGCTGCAAGAACTCGATAGGGAGTACGCTTCTCAGCAGCGTACTAAAAGCCTCGATACAACTTTTGCGAACAGCGTTGGACTCGATTGGCTGTTTATCAACGATGTCATTCCTGCTGCTGATTGGGTTTTTACAGCGAAGCAGATTTGGCAATTGCAGCAGCGCTCAAAAACTCAGAAAAGCAGCTTTTGGGATCAGGCAGACCGCATCTTTATTATGGTTATTGGGGGTATTGCGATTGGTGGGGCGATCGCAACACTTCCCGGCGCAATCATAGGAGGCGTCTCTGCTGCAATTTATGGCTGGTGGTATGTCAATGTCTATGAAAACAGATCGTCTCAACCATTAAAATGAGCCCAACGCTTCTATACATCTGGTTTGGGTCAATGATTTTCACTATTGTAGCGGCGCTGTTTACCAGCCGAGTACAAGGTAAAAAAGCACCGAGCCCTCAAGATTTTGTGGCGGCGGCGTTCGCACTGGGCGGAGCAATAACGCTAGTCAGAATATTAATCAAAGTACTAACACAAGAAACTTTGCAGGCTGACCTTGAGTGGGATGGCACGATTGCCCTTTGTATCAGCGCTACTCTAGGAACTTACTTAGCACTCAGAGAGTTTGTAAAGGTGTTGTTTTAAGATTTGCTCATCTGGCTTCGGAAGCTGCTGATCGTGCTGGCTGCTGAGCAGTAGAGTTCAAGCTGCGGAAATAGCGCCCGCCAACCCCCGCCAAAAAAGCAACATACATAACCATCTGCAACAGATAGATATGATCGCGGTAGCCAAGCAGCGTTTTTAGCAAAATACCGGGAAACTGTTTGTCGGGTAAAACGGCGCTAGCGTCCCAAAGCAGAGGGCCTAAAATGCAAGACTGCCTGCTGATGCATAAATCTATGTTGGGCTGGTCGAGCAAACTGATAGCCGCGAAAGTGGCATCCAGGTTCTTGAATACCGAAACGACAAGACCCGCCACAATCAGCAGCAAAAATGTGCCCATGATTTGAAAAAATAGCCTGAGGTTTATTTTTACCCCAAATTTGAACAGGCCCACGC
>JBARVS010000130.1:0-2494 GCA_049646385.1 Phormidesmis sp.
AAGATAACGTAGCGTATTGCCGTCGCGTCTTTGGGAATTATAGGGATAATTTTTGATAAGCGAGCTTAGCGTACATGGCATCTCCTGAGCATAAGGCACCCTACTCACTCCCCACGATTCCTGGATACACGCTGACAGAGCAGCTATACAGCAGTCCAAAAACGGCAGTGTATCGGGCGATCGCAAAGGAAACTCAGCAGCTTGTCGTGATTAAGGTGCTTCAGCAAGCGAAACCTAACTTTCAGGATCTCGTTAGGTTTCGCCATCAGTATGAAATCGCCCGCGATCTTCCGATTTCAGGGATCACGCGGCCTTTGAGCTTAAAAAATTGGCAAGATGGCTATGCGCTAGTGATGGAAGATTTTGGCGGTGTTTCTTTAGCCGAGTATGTCAAAGCGCGTTCTATCGACCTAATCCAGACGCTGACCATTGGCGTTCAAATAGCAGAGATTTTGCACGATCTGATCCAGCATCGGCTGATTCATAAAGACATCAAGCCCGCTAACATCCTGATTCATCCAGACAGCGGCCAAATTAAGCTCACAGATTTCAGCATTTCGTCGCTGCTGCCGAAAGAAACTCAGCAGCTGCAAACGGCCAACGAGCTAGCTCAAGCCTTAGAGGGCACCCTGTCTTACCTAGCGCCCGAACAAACTGGCCGCATGAATCGGGGGATTGACTACCGCGCTGACTTTTATGCCCTTGGCGTTACACTCTATGAACTCCTCACGGGCGAGCTGCCCTTCCCGCTGAGCGATCCGCTAGCGCTAGTTCATGCTCATATTGCCAGAGAGCCTGTTGCACCTCATGAGGTGAAATCGAGCATTCCGCCAATGGTTTCGGCGATCGCGCTAAAGCTAATGGCCAAAAATGCTGAAGATCGCTATCAAAGCGCGGCGGGGCTAAAGGTTGACTTAGAAAAGTGTTTGCACGCCTTGAAAGAGACGGGTAGGGTGGCTGAGTTTGATTTGGCGCAGCAGGATGTATGCGATCGCTTTTTCATCCCCGAAAAACTCTATGGTCGTCAGGCCGAAGTTAAAACGCTCTTAGATGCTTTCAATCGCGTCGCCACACCTCAAGAATTTCTGCCAGAAGCCCTCACAAAAGACAATCTTGCCAGCCCCTATAGCCCTGCTGAAATCGTCTTGATAGCCGGATCTTCCGGCATTGGCAAAACTGCCATCGTTAAAGAAGTCCATAAGCCTATGACCCAGCGCAAAGGCTATTTCATTCAGGGAAAATTCGACCAGTTCAATCGCAACACCCCTTTCTCTGCCTTCGTTATTGCCTTTCGCAGCCTCATAATTCAGCTATCCGGCGAAACCGAAACCGCGCTGTCTCGTTGGAAAACCAGCCTTTCAGCAGCCATCGGTGACGATGCCCAAGTCATCATCAATGTTATTCCTGAGCTAGAGAGCCTTCTAGGTTCGCAGCCTGCTGTTGCTGAACTCTCAGGCGCGGCTGCCCAGGCTCGGTTTAACCGGGTATTTGGCGAATTTGTTCGCGTGTTTGCCCAACTGGATCATCCGCTAGTCATCTTTCTAGACGATTTGCAGTGGGCGGATGCGGCCTCTCTGACGCTGCTTGACGTTCTCATCACCGAAGCTCAGCTAGAGCATCTCCTCATTTTGGGAGCCTACCGCGACAATGAGGTATTTGCGGCCCATCCGCTCATGCTGACCCTAAGCAATCTTACGAAACAGGGCACACCCATTCACACGCTCTCCTTGGCACCTTTATCTCAGCCAGAGATTGCCGGCTTAGTGGCTGATACGCTTCACTGCTCAGCCTTAGCTGCTGGGCCACTAGCTGAGCTGATTTACCAAAAAACGCAGGGCAACCCCTTTTTCACGACGCAGTTTTTGAAAGGGCTGCAAGCAGAAGGCTGCATTGTCTTTGATGCCGATCTAAGACGGTGGCAGTGCGACTTAGCCCGAGCGCAACAGCTGGCGGCGACAGATGATGTCGTGACCTTTTTGATTTCGCGGCTGCAAAAGCTGCCCGCCCAGACTCAAGCCGCACTAAAGCTAGCCGCCTGCTTGGGCAACCAGTTTGACCTTCACACCCTGTCGATTATTTGTCAAAAAGATCTAGCCGATCTCTCAGCCGATCTTTGGGCGAGTTTGCAAGAAGGTTTTATCCTTTTAGAAGGGGGAGCCTATGCTTTTTCTCAGGGCGATCGCCCGCCCGCAGCAGGCTCAACAAAAATAGCACCTAGTCAGGCCAATACGGAGGCGGTCGCCGCTAGCTATTGTTTTTTGCATGATCGCGTTCAGCAAGCTGCCTATGTTTCTATTCCTGAAGGCCAAAGAGCTTCTATTCACTGCATGATTGGTCAACGCTTGCTAAAGCAGCTGTCTGAGCAAAAGAGTAAGCGATCGCAACCCGAAAATCTGTTTGAAGTTGTCAACCACCTCAATTTGGGAGAATCTTTAATTGAGTGCGATGCTGAGCGAACTGAGCTAGCTGAACTCAATTTGGCAGCTGGAAAAAA
>JBARVS010000131.1:0-2934 GCA_049646385.1 Phormidesmis sp.
GATCAGGACAGTTTGTTCAAAGCAGATCAGACCCGCAATATCGAACAGGCCGTGGCCGAAGGTTTTACGGGCAGCAGAATCATTGAGCGAATCGGCCAAATTCATTACGGGGGTTCCGCTGCACCCATTGATGGAAACCGGACAGATATGCATGGCAGGCTGACGCTTAAAACCTATGGTGAGGAGCTAGCAGACAACTATCAAAAAGTCAGTAGCGCTTCTGAATCGAAATGTAAGGCTGCAACGCCCGTTAAACCGCTAGAAACCAAGGTAACTGGAACTCGAAGCGGCCAAGAGTATGGCAGCTCCAGACCGCATCGAGGTTGTGAGGGATTCTGTCACGCAGGACAGGATATAGACATTGACGAGGGTGAAGAGTTTCAAGCTTATCTAGGTGGAACAGTAACCCGCAGGGAATGTCATGACGGCGGTTACTACTGCTTTATCGACATCCACAACGAGGAACTTGATGTTGTTTTAAGAATTGCAGAAGCAGAAGAGATACTCGTAGAGGAGGGACAAACCGTTGAGCCTGGTCAAGTTGTTTCAAGAGGCCATGCGCCAACGGGCGTCATTCATATAGAAATCCGAACAGATGTCAACGAAGCAGGCCAGGGCGGTTACGGCATTGATGGCACGGTAGATCCCATTGAGTTTCTTGAAGATGCTGGTGTCATTAAACGAGAAGGCATCAGTTTGGTTGAAGCACATAGTTCTGATGACGAACACAATCACTAAGGAGATTTTGAACAATGAAAATCGGTAAAAGAGTTTCGCAGTTCTTGATAGGAATAGCCGTATTCGTTATAGCCAGTCAACTGGCTGTTAGGAACTACCAGCCAGCGATCGCACAGCAGAACGCTGCACCCACTTGCCTATCAGCTCAGCCTCATGCAACTTCTGGCGGCAGCGAAAAGCTGATTGATAAGTATGAAGGCGTCAGTACAGACTACTGGCTCTACTACACCTACGGCGCATTAGATAAAAAGCAGCAACATGCGATGGAGCTAATTCTTACGACAACCGCTAATAGCTGCGATGTTGCCTACTGGAATGCAGCCGGACATAGCTTTTCCTATGCGACCGTCGTGCCGATGGATGTAGCCAAGCAGTTCAGCCTAGCTGGATTTCAACAACATCTAGACAGAGTAGGTCAGCAAGCGTTTGAAGCCTACTACGCCGCTGCCGATCCCAGCTCATTTTTTGAGGAGGATCTATGGGCGCTCCGTCAGCTAGGTATCAACCTTCAGTAACAAATTAAGCATCGTAGGAGGATCGCTTATGAAACACTTAAAGGCAGAAAAATTAACCATCGTTTTATGCTCTATAAGCATAATGATGCTCATAATAGGTTTGACTATAAGCAGTGAATCAAAAGCTGAAAGGTCGGACGGTAAAAGACCTTGGATACTACTTTCTAATCTAGTAGGTGTAGAAAAGCTCGTAGATATTATTAAGGAGAATACAGCACCTAGAACAGATGTAGATGAAATCGCGCAATCAGCAGTTGGCGCTGTCGAAGGCGACCTATTGGTAGTTGACTTCAACACATCTGCACTTTGCGGAAGAGGAGGCTGCGCAATCGCAGTCTATAGGCTATCAACGGGCGAGCAGCTTTTATTCACCTACGTCTTGCAACCACCTGGTCAGCCGATTGTAGAATTCACTCAGCGTACGGGAGTCGAGCTGCCGTGTCTGCTGATGGCACCATCAATCAACACATCGGCGCGAGGGCTTACGCGGGATACGCTCTGCTATCGGGACGGCGAATGGGTTACGGAGAAATTATAAGAGCATCATGAGCAACCACATACTCATATCCTCCATACAACCCGGCCCAGCACCTGTTTTGGCAACGTCAAATCTACAGACAATGCTCTGGCAAAATAAAGAGATTGTCTTCCTGATGGCGCTGCTTGCGGTTATGCAAGTCCTTAATCATCGCTTGCAAAGTGGGCGCGGTGGTCAGTTCACAACAGGACGCTTTGCCAACCGCAGAGAGGTTAAAACGGCTGAGCGCTTATGGAAACAGCAGCGGACAAACGGAGGACTTACAGCAGCGTTAAAGGTCGGTCAGATCAACCTGCCCTATGCCAACGAGGGCGGCTCTGTCGCAGGCGCTCCAGGCTCAGGAAAAACCTTTAGCGTCATCGACCCGGCCATCCGTTCGGCATTGCGCAACGGCTATCCCATCATCGTCTACGACTCTAAGGGCACACAGACCGAAACCCACGCGGCTTATGCAGCGTCTCTGGGCTACCGCGTTAGTGTTTTTGCGCCCGGTAAAGCCTATACAGGCACCTGCAACCTGCTTGATTTCGTCAAGAGTTCCACAGACTCACTGATGGCCTATCAGCTTTCATACATCCTAGAGAAGAATTCAGCCGGTCAGGTGCCGGGGCAAGCTAGCAGCGGCAAGGACTTCTTTGAAAGAACCGGGGTGAACCTGGTTGAAGCCGCTATTCTGCTAGCTAAGCTCACTGAGTATCCTGACCTACTGACGGTGGGTAAAATTCTCAACCTGCCGCTGCTGATTGATCGCATTAAAACGCTGCGTGAGAGCCGAACAGTCTCAGACTGGGTGATTGAAGCGTTCGCTCAGCTTCTTAGCAGTGAGGACGCGGAAAAGCAGGTGGCAGGGATGGTGGTAACGGCTCAGAACGTCTTCAAGCGGTTCATCTCTAAAGATTTGCTGCCGAGCTTCTGCGGAGAAACTACCATTCCGCTAGACCTGACTGGCAAACAAATCCTATTTTTGCAAACAGACATTGAGAAAAAGGACGCGGTTACACCTTTACTTGCGGCAGTACTTCAGCTTTTAGTTTCTCGCAACTTCTCTGAACCTAGAAAGACACCGTTGATGGTGTCAGTAGATGAGTTTCCCTCTCTCTATCTACCTGCGTTTGAGAGCTATCTCAACGAGTTGCGTTCCGC
>JBARVS010000132.1:0-6879 GCA_049646385.1 Phormidesmis sp.
TGTCCAAAGGCGCTTAGCGTGTCGGGGATGAGTCTCGATTAATCTTTAGTTTTTGTTGTTTGAGTAGGTTGACTGCTCCCTGGAGTCCAACGGATTCTAGGGAGTTTTTTTGTGCGGGTGCAATTATGCTTGAGGGATGACGAGATAGTCTTGCAGTGCTTTGACGGTGATTTCACTATCTTTGAGTGATTGAATGGCAGCTAGGGTAGCTTTGGCTCCCGCAATCGTAGTGACGATTGGAATCTTATACTCCAAGGCGCTGCGGCGAATGATGCGGTCGTCTTCTTGGGCGGCTTCGCCGATAGGAGAGTTGATTACGAGCTGGATGATCTGGTTTTTGAGCGCGTCGCCCACGTGAGGACGGCCTTCATGAATTTTGAGGGTGAGTTCTACCGGAATGCCCGCTGCTTTGATGACGCTGTGAGTGCCACCCGTTGCCAACAGGCTAAAGCCCAGCTCGGCAAAGCCCTTGGCAATGGGAATAATGTCCGATTTGTCGCGATTGTTAACAGAGATAAAGACGGTGCCCGACTGAGGGAGGTGCTGTGAGGCGGCGAGTTCGGCTTTGGCGTAGGCGAGACCAAAGCTGGTATCTATGCCCATGACTTCTCCGGTAGAGCGCATTTCGGGGCCGAGCAAAATATCGGTGCCGGGAAATTTGTTGAAGGGAAAAACGGCTTCTTTGACTGAGATGTGAGCGGGCCTGATTTCTGCGGTGACGCCCAGCTCTGCGAGCGTTTTGCCAGACATCACGCGGACGGCAACCTGGGCCAGTGGGATGCCCGTGGCTTTGGAGACAAAGGGAACGGTGCGCGAGGCACGAGGGTTGGCTTCAATAATAAATACCTGATCGCCCTGGATGGCGTACTGAATATTCATCAGGCCGATGACTTTTAGGCGTTTGGCGAGCTTGAATGTCCAGTCGCGAATGGTGGCTAGGGCCGTCTCTGAAAGGGTGATGGTAGGGAGCGAGCAGGCTGAGTCGCCGGAGTGAATGCCCGCTTGCTCAATATGCTCCATAATGCCGCCGATGACGGTGTAGCCCGTGCGATCGCAGATGGCGTCTACATCTACTTCAACCGCGTTTTCCAAAAATTTGTCAATTAAAATGGGG
The DNA here is from genome assembly GCA_049646385.1 of Phormidesmis sp. GTDB lineage: Bacteria > Cyanobacteriota > Cyanobacteriia > Phormidesmidales > Phormidesmidaceae > Phormidesmis. Next base: position 1,115 of record JBARVS010000132.1, read on the forward strand.
TGGTCGGGCTCTACCTGTACGGCGGTGGTCATGTAGCGCTCAAGGTCGGCGTCGGAGTAAACAATTTCCATGGCGCGACCGCCGAGGACATAGCTAGGGCGAACGACGACGGGATAGTCAATTTTTTGAGCGATCGCCAATGCCTCATCATAGCTACGGGCCAATCCGTTGGGCGGCTGACGAATCTCTAGCTCGCGCAAAATTTGCTCAAAGCGCTCGCGATCTTCAGCGGCATCAATGGCGTCGGGAGAGGTGCCCCAAATTTTGGTTTTGAGCTGAGGCTTCTCAGGATTGTCTTGAACGTCCTGCAAATAGGTTTGCAGCGGCACGGCTAGCTTTAAAGGGGTTTGGCCGCCGAACTGAATGATCACGCCATCGGGATTTTCGGCTTCGATGATGTTGAGCACGTCTTCCTTGGTAAGGGGCTCAAAATAGAGGCGATCGCTCGTATCGTAATCAGTCGAAACTGTCTCAGGGTTAGAGTTGACCATGATGGTCTCATAGTCATCATCTTGCAGGGCAAAAGAGGCATGGCAGCAGCAGTAGTCGAACTCGATGCCCTGACCAATACGGTTAGGGCCACCGCCGAGAATCATCACCTTGCGCCGATCCGACGGCAGCACTTCGCTTTCTTCTTCATAGGTGGAGTAGTAGTAAGGGGTGAGCGACTCAAACTCAGCGGCGCAGGTGTCTACCATTTTATAAACGGGGATAACGCCGAGTGACTTGCGATAGTCGCGCACCGTGTCTTCGGTCGTTTTGGCGGCAAAGGCGATTTGCTTATCGCTAAAGCCTGCCTGCTTGACGGCCAGCATTTGGGCTTTGTTGACGTCGGGCAGCGGGGTGCGCTTGATGAACTTTTCGACGGTGAGCAGCTTGGCCAGCTTGTCGAGAAACCAGGGGTCGATGCCCGTCAGCTCGTAGATTTCTTCAACGCTGAGGCCGAGCTGCATGGCGTGGCGAATGGCAAAAATGCGCTCGGGATGGGGGCGGCGCAGGTTAGCGCGTACTTGAGAGAGATCGGGCAGCTTTTCGGGGCCGTCGCAGCCCCAGCCCGCGCGTCCGGTTTCGAGCGATCGCAGCGCCTTTTGAAACGACTCATTAAAGCTGCGGCCAATCGCCATCGCCTCACCGACTGACTTCATTTGAGTGGTGAGGGTAGAAGAAGCGCCCGGAAACTTCTCAAAGGCAAAGCGAGGAATTTTGGTCACCACGTAGTCAATCGTAGGCTCAAAGCTAGCAGGCGTTTTTTTGGTAATGTCGTTAGAAATTTCGTTAAGGCGGTAGCCCACCGCGAGCTTAGCGGCAAATTTAGCGATCGGGAAGCCAGTGGCCTTAGACGCTAGCGCCGAGCTGCGAGAGACCCGAGGGTTCATTTCAATGACGACCACATCGCCATTGTCAGGATTCACCGAAAACTGAATGTTCGAGCCGCCAGTTTCTACGCCGATTTCACGAATAATTTTGATTGAGGCATCGCGCAGCCGCTGATATTCCTTATCAGTAAGGGTTTGAGCGGGAGCCACGGTAATGGAGTCGCCCGTATGCACACCCATCGGGTCAATGTTTTCAATCGAGCAAATAATCACAACGTTATCGGCTAAATCTCGCATTACCTCCAGCTCATACTCTTTCCAGCCAATCAGCGACTGCTCAATTAAAATCTGCGAGACGGGGCTAGCGTCTAGGCCAGTGCGAATGATCGTTTCAAACTCTTCTTGGTTGTAGGCAATGCCGCCGCCGCTGCCGCCCATCGTAAAAGCAGGGCGAATAATCAGCGGATAGCTGCCGATCTCTTTGCCAATGGTTCTGGCTTCGTCTACGGTTTCAGCAAGGCCAGACGGACAAACGCCGACGCCAATTTTAACCATGGCTTCTTTAAACAGCTTGCGATCTTCTGCTTTTTCAATCGCTTCTAGCTTGGCCCCAATCAGCTCTACGCCATACTTTTCAAGTACGCCACTTTTCGCCAAATCAACCGCCAAATTTAGCGCTGTTTGGCCTCCCATCGTTGGCAGCAAAGCGTCGGGTCTTTCCTGGGCAATAATTTTTTCGAGCAGCGGTACCGTCAGCGGCTCTACATAGGTGCGATCAGCGGTTTCAGGGTCGGTCATAATCGTGGCCGGATTCGAGTTCACTAGCACGACTTCATAGCCTTCTTCTCGCAGGGCTTTACATGCTTGGGTGCCTGAATAGTCAAACTCGCAGGCTTGGCCAATCACAATGGGGCCGGAGCCGATGAGCATTATCTTTTTAAGGTCACTTCGACGAGGCATAAAACACCACAGCTCAATAAATCCAAATCATTTTAGAGGGTTTTTGTAAAAGTTTAGGTTCACAGGTAGCCAAACTAAATAAGCAAGCAGAAATTTTTGATAGAAGCTTTTTTGGAAAAGGTGTGAGAGCGTACTAAACTAAACGAGATATTAGTGGTAATTGTTGTCAACAACGACTTGGCAAGATTCGTGAACATATGAAGATGACCAGACGGCGGCTTTTGGGTTTAGCGTTCCTTTTATCGGTGGGGATTGCGGCTTGCCAAGGGGGTACTCAAGTTGGTACTCAGGGCGATACCCAGGGCGGTACTCAGGGCGGTACGGGCGAACAGGTGGTTAATCTGTATTCGGCTCGCCATTATGATATTGATGAAAAGCTGTATGAGGAGTTTACGCAAGAAACGGGCATTCAGGTGAACGTGCTTGAAGGCCAGCCGGATGAGCTAATTGAGCGAATTCAAAATGAGGGCGACCAAAGCCCAGCAGATGTGTTTGTGGCGGTGGATGCGGGCCGACTGTGGCGGGCTCAGCAGGCGGGAATTTTTCAGCCGATGACGACTTCTGAAGTGCTTAATAGCAAGGTGCCTGAAAACCTGCGGGAGCCCAGCGGCGAGTGGTTTGGCCTGACGACGCGGGCGCGGGTGCTGGTGTATAACCAGGAGAAAGTGAAGCCGGAGGAGCTTTCTACCTATGAAGATTTGGCCGATCCGAAGTGGAAAGGGCGGGTGTGCGTGCGCAGCTCTGGCAATGTGTATAACCAGTCGCTGGTGGGCTCGATGATAGAAACTGACGGGGCTGAGGCCACCGAGAAGTGGGCTAAGGGGCTGGTGGCTAATTTTGCGCGGCAGCCAGAAGGCGGCGATATTGACCAGATTAAGGCGGTAGAAGCAGGGCAGTGTGATGTGGCGATTGTCAATCACTACTACTGGGCGCGACTGGCTAAGTCTGAGGATGCGGCAGATAAGGCGGCGATCGCCAAAACCGCCGTATTTTTTCCCAATCAGGCAGACCGAGGCACGCATGTCAATATTAGCGGCATCGGCATGGTGAAGGGTGCGCCACATCCAGAAAATGCGATCGCCTTTATGGAGTTTTTGGTGAGCCCAGAAGCGCAAAAAGTATTTGCCGAGGGGAACAACGAATACCCGGTCGTAGAAGGCGTTAAGGTCGATCCGATTGTGGCTGAGCTGGGCGACTTCAAAGTTGATACGGTAAATGTGGCCTCGTACGGGCGCAACAATCCAGAAGTCAACGAAATTGTAGATCGCGCCGGGTGGAAGTAGGATGGCACCGCCTACCTAGCCTAATTTCCAACAAAACCCATTTCCGTCATGATATTTACCATTCCAGAGCTGCTATCACCGCCGGAAATAGCCGATTTGCTGACCAAGCTGGAGAGCGCCGAGATGTCAGACGGTAAACTGACAGCGGGCTGGCACGCTAAGTCAGTTAAGCAAAACCAGCAGCTAGACGCGAAGCATTCCGTGGCGGGGCCGCTGGTAGAACAGGTGCGGCAGGCGGCGGTGCAGCATCCTTTGTTTCAGGCGGCGGCGCGTCCGCGCAATATTCACACGGTGCGCTTCAACCGCTATGCCGACGGCATGTCATATGGTCGGCATACGGATAACGCGCTGATGTTTGGCTTTAGAACAGATCTCTCTTTTACGCTGTTTTTATCTGAGCCGAGCAGCTATGAGGGCGGTGAGCTGGTGGTAGAAAGCATGGATGACGAGCGATCGCACAAGCTTAGCGCTGGCTCTATGCTGGTGTATCCCTCTTCTAGCCTGCATCGGGTAGAGGCGGTAACCAGTGGGGTGCGGTGGGCGGCGGTGGGCTGGGTGCAAAGCCACATTCGCGACCACGAGCAGCGAGAAATTTTGTTTGAGCTAGATACGGTAAGGCGATCGCTCTTTGCCCAGCAGGGTAAAACCAACGAGTTTGACCTACTTTCTAAAAGCGTGAGCAACTTACTTAGGCGCTGGGTGGAGTAGCGCGCGAACAGACAGAAGAGCCGCTCGCTTAATGGGAATACATCTAGAGTAAACTGGCCTATAGTCAGCCCCTCAAAATCTATGGCATTATCGGCTCCGGTTCTCTCCTGTCGGAATATTACAAAGCACTTTGGTAAAGCGGCGGCCCCAGCCGTTGATCAGGTAGGTTTTGATCTTTATGAGGGCGAGCTGCTAGGGCTGCTAGGGCCGTCGGGCTGCGGAAAAACCACGCTGCTGCGGCTGATGGCGGGGTTTGAAGCGCCTGATGTGGATAGGTTTTTGGGTGCGCCTGCGGGTGAAATTGAGCTGTCGGGGCAGGTCGTGTGCGGCAAGGGTCAGCTTTTGCCGCCGGAGCGTCGGCAGGTGGGGGTAGTGTTTCAAGACTACGCGCTGTTTCCGCATCTGTGCGTGGTTGAAAATGTGAAGTTTGGCCTGAAGCAGCTCTGCCGGCGGGGGGCGTTGCCGAAGCCGCAGATTCAGGTGCTGGCGGCTGAGGCGCTGAGCCTAGTCGGGCTATCGGGGATGGAAAAGCGCTATCCGCATGAGCTGTCGGGCGGGCAGCAGCAGCGGGTGGCGCTGGCGCGGGCGCTGGCTCCTCGTCCGCCGCTGATTTTATTAGATGAGCCGTTTAGCAATTTGGATGTGCAGGTGCGGCTGCGGCTGCGGCAGGAGGTGCGCGATATTTTGAAGAATGTGGGAGCTTCGGGGATTTTTGTGACGCATGATCAAGAAGAGGCGCTGGCGATCGCTGATAAAGTCGCGGTGATGGATCAAGGACGGCTATTGCAGCTCGACACGCCGGAGATGATTTATCGACATCCAGCCTCGCGATTTGTGGCTGAGTTTGTAACGCAGGCAAATTTTGTTGCAGCTCAGCAGCAGGGAAATGCTTGGGAGACTGAATTGGGATTGTTGAAGCTGGATCTGCCAAGGGAGATTGTAGACGAAGGCGATTCTAGCGGCGACGTGATGATTGCGCAAGAGGATTTAGAGATGGTTGCTGATGAAAATGGTGAGCTGCTGGTGCAGGGGCGTCAGTTTTTAGGGCGCTTCTATCAATACTCGCTGCTGATGGCGTCGGGGCAGGTTTTGCAGGTGAGAGCGGCGGCGAGTCAGCGGCTGGCGGTGGGCGATCGGGTGCGGGTGATTGTTGATTGTGAGAAAGCTAGGTTTTTCCCAAAGGCAGGAGAGCCGATGATGATGAATAAAAAGAGAGAGCCTTCAACTGTTTGATAGCAGGCGGTGTTTGATAGCAAGCGGCCAGCTAAATGAAATCTAGGTTGCGCGGAGCAAATGGCATAGATGAACTAGCTTGGCTTACGTTTTTTCCAGTATCCAGGCTCTCGACTACAATGCATAACTGCCAAAATTAGAACAGTAACGCGGCTATCCCCGTCTTCTTTAAGGCGGGGCAGGATAGCGGCGACCGCTAGGGAGCAATCTTAGGCAGTCGCTTTACGTATTCGCGAATGACTAAAGACACGCTCCAGCCCTTGCT
>JBARVS010000133.1:0-3632 GCA_049646385.1 Phormidesmis sp.
TTGGCTGCAAAGGTCGGTAAATTAGCGGTACCTCTGTGATTGGAAGTAGTTGAGGTAGCTGCTTCACCAAAGCCAATATTAGACACTAAGTTGACCGACGGTAAGATGCTAAGACCTGACTGTATCAACATAGCAAATCGCCAAGCATAGCTCCATCCGTGCGTTTGCTCGGCATAAGCCATATCAAAAACTTTTTCTCTGAAGCGATACTGCATAGGATCAGCCAGCACATCTCTAGTGCGCTGCTTTATTTCTGAATCTTGCCACAGCCTCAGGGCAGGATCGTAATGTTGCCAAGCCCGTTTCCAGGTTGCCCAACCCCAAATGCTGCCATGATACGAAAAATGATAGCTTTGCTTGTCATCTTTCCATTTGCCAAAGCGGTTCGTGCCCCCAATAGACATAATCCGCTCGTCGTTTCGATAGTGAGCTAGTAGCTCATCGCAAAATGTAAAAAAGTCAAGATGGGGCAGGCAGTCATCTTCAATAATAATCGCTTCATTCACCTGTTCAAAAACCCAATTTAGGCCGCTCACTACCCGATTTTTGCAGCCTAAGTTTGTATCGGAGTAGTTCTTAAGCACCTCGCAGTCCCAATCAATAGAGTCAATGACTGCTCTAGTTTTGGCGCATTTTTCGGCTTCAAGGGGGCGATCGCGCCGAGGGCCATCGGCAATCACAAACAGCTTAGCTGGTTTCAACGCTCTCAAGCGATCTAAAACGCGGCGAGTAGTATCAGGGCGGTTGAAAATAATAAAAACGATGGGAGCAGGCATAAGAGAAAAAGTTGAGCTGTAAAAATATTTTAGAAATCAACATGAAAAGCTTTAACACATACTAATCCGGCATTACGACTTTCCTGAAGTAATGGACTTCTTTATTTTCGCAGAGAGTGATCTAACAGCGTAGAGAGGCATAGTAATAAGGTATTCAACATCCTTCTTTATCAGCTCTAGCTGCTTTCTCTCGTATTGATAGCCTAATAGCTCTAAATCTTTTTGATAGATGCTGCTAACAGTCTCAACAATCTCAGGCGTATAGTAGGCTGAGTAGTGTCTGTGGCTTCCTTTGCGCTTATGCTCTAACTTAAATGGAAAGTTAAGTTTTTGGCAAACAAACCTATAGTCGCGCCTTATGTTTTCGAGTCTGCCCAAGTAATCAACCACTATCTCTCCATTTTCATCACAAATAAAATCCGTCTGCGGCCTAAGATGAATGCTTTTTTGAATGTTTTCGCAACTCAAAAAATCAAGGCAAAAGCTTTTGAAGTTCCCATTGTATTTAGCAATATACTTTTCAAATATCTGCTTGTCAGAACTACCGCTACCGCCTTTGCTTAAGTAAAAAAAGGCTGAAACAAGTCTATCGTATGGATTTCTAACGAATGCAAATTTAAAGTATCGTTCAAACTCTTTTGGACAGGCTTCCCGGAACTTTAACGCCGTAGAGTGACCGGAAACTTTCTCTCCAGTTGTTCGGCGCTGGTCGTCAAACATAGCTGTAGATTCTATGCTAGTACCCCCCGTCTTCGGTATATGAACGAAAATACACTGATATACGTGCGATATCTGCTTTGCCATTCTTAAATATCTCTTCTATATTTTTCGTCCGGTAAGAATATGCGCTCTAAGCTTTAAAATCTTCTACAAGTGGCCTACCAGTAGGCACCTCCTTCTATAGTTTTGTACTTGCTAGGGACTTCAGAAGGTAGCGGCCTAGTCCAATGAGAATTATACAGCTTTCGAAAAAAAGGTTTGTTATCCCAACGACTTCCTCTAATCCCAAACAGTATTTGCGTTGCTCCCCCTATATGAATTGACTTTTTTCCGATGTTTTTAACATATGACGCTAACGGCAAACCATAGGCTCCTGCGCCAATAATTGCCACATCAAACTCTATACTAGAAATTTTTTCACACATCCAGTCGAGCGCGTCAAACCAACTGTCAAATCCTGCATTATTGCCGCAAATAGACTGCACTGACTGAAGAGTTTTTAGCTCGAACTTTGGCAGAATTCTTTTGTCTTGAAACAACAAATCGCGTTTTTCGTACTGTTGCTGTATACTTTGTGAGAATGGGTGAACTACTAGCACGATTTTATTTTCTAGTGCTTCCGACCAGGGATGATGATGTCGATAGGGGTCTAAGTCTTTCAATCTAATAACTGAGACATTCTTCAACTGTTCTAAGATCTCTGTTTCTTGATCTAACGAAAAGCCTAAAATATCGATATCTTTTATATCCTCTGTCATCCTTCTACCAAAAGCTTCAAGAGACGGTTCTGTTATCGGGAAAAAGCCTGCGTTATTTTGCATTGTACGTTTGATACCATCGCTCCACCAAAAGGCTCCAGCGTTGCCCAGTATGTAGCTCACCGATTTCTCACAGGGAAAGTTAGAGGCTCTGCTAATATTAATGTATCGAACTAACGCATTCAGCTCAACTTTGCCAAAACGACAAATCATACAGGGCTTATCATCAGAAACCTTTTGCTTGATAAGGTCGCTGGCTTCTTGTTCAATATAGTCAAAGGGCTGTTCAATGACTTTATGACGAGTAGCTATTTTATGAGAAATGCCATAAAAGTCTTTAGCTGCTCTTAGGGAATATGTTGCTGCTCTGTTCATATCTGCTACTGGCGTTTTACGAAAACAATCTGCTTATTGAGTAAATGCTTTAATAGGGAAACAAAGGCTGTCTGAACTATGCATCTGACACTATGCATTCGCAGTAGCTTTCTGTCTTCTCAAAAGTTTCTTGAGCGAATACTTTAGATTTCTTTTGGCAATTAGAAAGGCTCCAGAAAGATAGTACATGCCTCTAAGATTGCTGTTGCCCAAAAATCTTGAAGCTACTTTTGCCCCGCCCTGACAGTGAAGCCCTAAAAACCTCACTTCTGATTGAAGCCGCCGATTATATCCGTAAGGCACACCGTTCTTAAAACGCAGTTTTTTAAGACCAAAGGCCATTTGATACTCAGACTCAAAGTAGTTTGTTGATCTATTGATAGTTAGGTCTAACACCTTTCCGTTCATTACCTGGGCTAAGTTTACGACGTTTAGCTGGGTTTGCTTGTACCACAAATGCAACAGCGTCATATCACAGATACCGCCTACTTTATTATGTTCAAGATGCCATTGATATTTTTCTACTAACCGATTCCTAATCGATTCATTTTTGTAAGCCTCTATGCAGAAATCGGTAAATTCTTCTAGCGCTTCGATAGTCCAATAAGAGAAGTGTGGAGAGGCAGACCACTTGTACTGAGTGCTATCGGCAGGCTGGTTAGAATGCATTAAAGTTGCGGCGCACTCAGACGGTAACTGCGTAGCTACTTCTGTTGTATAGTTGGCAAAAGTTACCCAGTCGCTATCGATTAAGAAGACTGCTGGAGCACTGTTTTCTTTCATCCAGGTTTCTAGCAAAAAGTGCCGTCTCCAGCAGCTTAGATCCTGGGCGGTTGGATTATCTGACATCTTGATGTAGTGCTCAAGAAATGCCTGGTATTTTTCAGGCTTGCTAGAGCTAGCGTCCCAGTGGTTTGGCCATAGGTCTCGATTGGCGCTGTCACCTAACAGCAAAACTTCGCTATTAAACTTTTTTGCAGACTCCAAAGCTACTTTTAAATAG
>JBARVS010000134.1:0-19614 GCA_049646385.1 Phormidesmis sp.
TTTGCAGGGCGCGGCGTGGGGATGGATGTGGTGCGCACGTCGCTCGCCGAGATTCGCGGCAGCGTTACGGTTGATTCTGAGCTGGGTCAGGGCACAAGCTTTACGATTCGGCTACCGCTGACGCTGAGCATTTCTAAGGCGCTGAGCTGTGTGAGCAATCAGGCTCGAATTGCCTTCCCGATGGACGGGGTGGAGGATATGTTGGATGTGGCGCGCGATCGCATCGTCAAAAACGAGCAGGATCAAGACTGCGTACGCTGGCGCGATAATCTCCTTCCTTTTCAGCCTGTAACCGACCTGCTGAAGTTTAACCGGACGCTGGGCCGAGGCCGCGTGTATGGAGGCGCTCAGGACGATGATGTGCTCTCTATTATCGTGCTAAGGAATGCCAATACCTATATTGCCGTGCAGGTCGATCAGGTGATTGGCGAACAGGAGATTGTGATTAAGCAGCTCGAAGGGCCCGTGCCTAAGCCGCTGGGCATTGCAGGGGCGACGGTGCTAGGCGATGGACGAGTGATGCCGATTGCCGATGTGTTAGAGCTAATTGATATTGCCATGGGCCGGGTGCGGCGTGAGCCCGCTTCGCTGCTGTGGGCGCAGGATGCGGCTCAGGCAATTGAGGAGGCTCCGGCGAAGAGCGATCCAACCGTGCTGATTGTAGATGATTCGATTACGGTGCGTGAGCTGCTCTCAATGAGCTTTAACAAAGTGGGCTATCGGGTAGAGCAAGCGCGCGACGGGCAGGAAGCCTGGGATAAGCTGCGCTCTGGGTTGCCTTGTGACTTGGTGTTTTGTGATATCGAAATGCCGAGAATGGACGGGCTAGAGCTGCTCTCACGGATGCAGAAGGACAACCACTTGAAGAATATCCCCATTGCGATGCTGACCTCGCGCGGGGCAGATCGGCATCGGCAGATGGCGGTGGATTTGGGCGCGAGCGGCTACTTTACGAAGCCTTATTTGGAAGAGGCGCTGCTGGATGCGGCGCAGCGGATGCTGAATGGGGAAACCCTCGCGAAGGGACGAGGGGGATAGGTTCGGTTCTGCGTTAGGATCAAAGGGATCTTTTCCTTTTGGTTCGCTATGGTTGCTGTAGTGGCTCGGCCTGTTGCTCGTGATTGGATGCCGGTGGTGCGATCGCTCGAATCGCTGCTCGATACAAACAGAGTGATGCGGCGTAAAGAAGAGCTGCTGGTGTATGAATGCGATGGGCTAACGAGCTACCGCGAACGACCTGCGGTGGTGGCATTGCCTAAAACGACTGAGGAAGTAGCGGCGGTAGTGAAGCTGTGCCATGAGCAAAACATTCCTTTTGTGACGCGCGGGGCCGGAACAGGATTGTCGGGCGGGGCGCTGCCGATTAAGGAATGCGTGCTGATTGTGACAACCTGTATGCAACAGATTTTAGAGATTGACTACGACAATCAGCGCGTGATTGTGCAACCAGGGGTCATTAATAGCTGGGTAACGCAGGCAGTGAGCGGGGTGGGGTTTTACTATGCGCCCGATCCTTCTAGCCAGCAGGCGTGCTCAGTGGGTGGAAACGTGGCTGAAAATTCTGGCGGTGTGCACTGCTTAAAGTACGGGGTAACAACAAACCACGTGCTGGGCCTGAAAGTTGTGTTGCCCGATGGCGAAATTGTTGACGTGGGCGGTGTGCTGCCGGAGATGCCGGGGTATGATTTGACGGGCGTTTTTGTGGGGTCAGAGGGGACGCTGGGGATTGTGACAGAGGTGACGCTGCGGATTTTGAAGACGGCGGAGTGTGTGCAGGTGATGCTAGCAGACTTTATGAGCGTGGAAGCGGCGGGCGAAACGGTGTCGGACATTATCAGCGCGGGGATAATTCCGGCGGGGCTAGAGATGATGGATAACTTTAGCCTGAATGCGGTGGAGGATGTAGTGGCGACCAACTGCTATCCGCGCGATGCGGTGGCGATATTGCTCATAGAGATTGATGGGGCACCCGCAGAAGTGGCGGCAAATGTGGAGGCGATCGCCCAGTTTTGCAATAAAAACGGCGCTCGACAGCTCCTAGTTGCCACCGATGAGCCAGAGAGATTACGGCTATGGAAAGGCAGAAAGGCGGCTTTTGCAGCGATGGGCAGGCTAAGCCCTGACTACTATGTGCAAGATGGCGTGATTCCTAGAACGCGATTGCCAGAAGTGTTGCAAAAGATAGAACAGCTTAGCGAAAAGCATGGATATAAAGTGGCCAACGTGTTTCACGCAGGGGATGGAAATTTGCATCCCTTAATTTTATACAACAACAGTATTCCAGGACAGCTAGAGGAAGTAGAGGCTTTAGGCGGCGATATCTTAAAGCTTTGTGTGAGCGTGGGCGGCAGCATTTCGGGTGAGCATGGAATCGGAGCAGATAAGCGCTGCTATATGCCGAATATGTTTAGCACAACAGATTTAGAGACGATGCAGTGGGTGCGAGGAGCGATTAACAAAAAAGGATTAGCGAATCCGACAAAGATTTTTCCGACGCCGAAAACCTGCGGAGAGTCGGCGCATGGGGGCGGCGGAAAGTTTGAGGGATTAGAGAACTTTTAGAACTGAATATACGTTCATGTACGATAGAAAAAGCGCTTGGAGGCTTTGCTGTGACTTCTTCCTATATTCGTCAGTCTTTTATTCATGAAGCTTTGCCAAGCACTGCTGATTTGCCTTGCTCGGATGACATACCTGTAGATAACGAAGACCAGAATTTGCTGCCTAACTTGCTGCTGCTGCTGCTGACGCACTTATGGGCAGATCGGTTTGACTGGTTTTTTGGCGTAGATATGGCGGTTTACCACACAACGGGTATCAGTCCTAGAGTGCCAGCCGTTCCAGATGCTTTTTTAAGCCTCGGTGTGGAGCGTGTGAAGGGTGGGAAGACTCGTAGCAGCTATGCAGTGTGGGAAGAGCAAGGGATTGCGCCAATCTTTGCTTTAGAAGTTGTTTCGCAGACGCCGGGGGGCGAATACGATGAAAAAAGAAATCTCTATGCGAAGTTGGGCGTACTGTATTACATCATTTACAATCCGAAGTATTGGCGTCAAGGTGAGCACCAGCGGTTTGAGGTGTATAAGCTAGAAGCCGATAGTTACCAGCTACAGCAGGGCGAACCTTACTGGATGCCAGAGATAGGCTTGGGCATTGGACGGTATGAGACTCAGCTTGGAAATTTATCCAGAGAGATTTTGACTTGGTATGACGAGCAAGGAACTCGGCACTTTAGCGAAGCAGAGCAGATGCAGGTGCGGGCAGATCAAGAGCAAAGGCGGGCAGATCAAGAGCAAGGGCGGGCAGATAGAGCAGAGTCTTTATGGCAGCAGGAGCGCGCAAGAAGAGAGCAGCTAGAGAAAATTTTGAGAGCGCAGGGCATTGATCCTGATGATTTGTAGTAGTAACAGCAGCCGTTTGTCCTTGCTCAGTTTTGAGGAAATTGTTTTTTAAAGGGCGCTTTACGAGGCTAGCTGACACAGACTTTTGACTTGATTGTGACGGGTTGTAAACGGCTGAGCGGCTAAAAGGTCAGATCTCCGATCACGTTTTCGGCTATATCGAAGTTAGCGGTTACCGACTGTACGTCGTCTGATTCTTCTAGCGCATCCATCATTTTTAACAGCGCGATCGCCACTTCTAAATCATCTATATCAACAACATTGGTTGGAATCCATCGCAAATCAACCTCACGCACGTCGTAGTCTTTTTCTTTCAAAAGAGCGCTGACGCCTTCAAGACTTTGCACATCACAAAAAATCTCTGCCCCTGGCGTATCTTCGGCAACCTCTGCCTGCATTTCGTAAGATTCTGCGCCCGCTTCTAGCGCGTCTTCAAACAGAACTTCTTCCTCTATCTCTCCCGCAATTGTCACTACGCCCTTATGGTCAAACATCCAGCCTACGCAGCCAGTTTCGCCCAAGTTGCCGCCGTTTTTACTAAAGGCAGAGCGCAGATCGGCAGCGGCGCGATTGCGGTTGTCGGTTAAGGCTTCTATAAGCACGGCCACACCGCCGGGGCCATAGCCTTCGTAGCGAATAGCCTCGAAGTCGCCTTCGCCGGATAAGCTGCCGCTGCCTTTGGCGATCGCCCGGTCAATATTGTCGTTAGGAAAACCCGCTGCCTTCGCCTTTTCAATCGCCGTGCGAAGCTGAAAATTGCCATTGGGATCGCCGCCGCCCTGCCGAGCCGCCACAATAATTTCTCTAGAGATCTTAGCAAACGTTTTACCGCGTGCTGAGTCTACCCGAGCCTTTTGCCGCTTGATGTTAGCCCATTTACTATGTCCTGCCATCGGTCTTTAAAGCTTGCCTTTAATCGCTTGATTCGGATAAGTGACTGCGCTTGCGATCATAGCGGGTTTATCACGAGGGATACAACGACAGGATTAATTGCTCCTTGTAATTTCGCCCTGCTTTAATCGTTGCGCCAATTAGCCCTACATGCTGGTTCAGCACGACTCGCACTGGCACTTCATCGAGCAGATGACTCACCCGCCCCTTGCTGGTAAAGGCAGACATAAACTCGCCGCCAGTAATCAGCGCTAAGTTTTTCGCGGTTACCCCGCCGGCAATGTACAGCCCGCCCCGTGGCAAAAACTTTAAAGAGATATTGCCGGCTTCTGAGCCATAGGCGCGAATAAAAATCTCCATGGTCTTTTGAGAGAGCAGGTCGGTTTTTTCGGTAGCCGCTTTAGAAATGATGGCGGCTGGGTCTTGCAGTTCGCTGCGCTGACCCGCACTGCGCTCCCACATGTCCATAATTTGGCCAATTTCATTCGACTCGCTGGCATATTGGCGATCGCGCAAAAACTGATAGATCGCAATGATCCCCATCCCCGACACCACCCGCTCCTCAGAAACTCGCGAAATCCCGTGCTTCTCAATCAAATACTTACGAAGCTGAAACTCTAGCTCCGACTGCGGCGCAAAATCCACATGTCCCCCTTCAGAAGGGAACACCACATATTCCTCGCCAGCAGGCAGCAAAAAGCCCTGTCCCAAGCCCGTACCTGCGCCCAGCACAGCCATCGGTGAATTGCTGTCCGGCTTGCCTGCCTGAAGCTCATAAATATCTTCAGGCTGTAGGCCCAGTACGCCGTAGCCAATCGCCTCAAAGTCATTAATGAGCTGAACGTTAGCAATGCCCAAAGCGCCGCTGAGAAATTCGCCCCGCAAGTACCACGAAAGGTTGGTGAGCTGAGAAGTGTTTTTGACGACCGGGCCTGCGATCGCAAAGCAGGCAGACTCAGGCTCCACCGCCGCTACCGTATTGCTAGCCGCTGCCAAAAACTCCTTAACCATCGGCACAAACTCAGCATAGTTTGCGCTGTGAAAGCGGTCTTGATAAAGCGTTTCTATCTTTACTTCATGACTAGCGAAGCGCTGCACGTCTTCGTTATTTACCTGCGATAGGCGCAAGATCGTTTTAGTTCCGCCAATATCACCCGAAAGAAGCTGTGCCATAGGTTTTTAATAGGTTTTTGGTGCAAGCGCCCAGTGAAAGGTACTAAGCATAAAAATACATGTTCAGCGTAAGCAAATAATCTAAAGTCATGCTACGGGGCGTAAAAACTATTCACAATATCTCTAAAGGACTGAATAAAAGACAGGATCTTTTGCCAGAAAGCGCCAGAGTCTATAAAATGGGGAACTTCTAGAATTGGTGAGTGCCGTGACTGTTACGCCCCTAACCCCTCAAAAACCGCAAGACAATACTAGCTCCAACGCTGACCGTAAAACTGAAAATCAAACGCCTCTTTCCGTGGCCGCTCGCCCTGATAAGCTCGGGCGCTTTGGCCAGTTTGGTGGCAAATATGTCCCCGAAACGCTCATGCCAGCGCTTAAAGAGCTGGAAGAAGCTTACTATCAGTATCAAGAAGACGCCGACTTTCAATCCGAATTGCAGGGACTGCTCAAAGACTATGTGGGCAGAGCTAATCCGCTGTACTTTGCCGAGCGGCTAACCCAGCATTATGCTAGGCCCGACGGCAGCGGCCCCCAAATTTACCTCAAGCGAGAGGATTTGAACCACACGGGCGCGCATAAAATTAACAACGCGCTGGGCCAGGTGCTGCTTGCTAACCGCATGGGCAAAAAAAGAATTATTGCCGAAACTGGAGCTGGTCAGCATGGGGTTGCCACTGCTACTGTATGCGCTCGCTTTGGCCTAGAGTGCGTCATTTATATGGGCGTAGAAGATATGCAGCGGCAGGCGCTTAACGTGTTTCGCATGAGGCTGATGGGGGCTACGGTGAGCCCGGTGAGCGCGGGCTCGGGTACGCTTAAAGACGCAACCTCGGAGGCGATTCGCGACTGGGTGACCAATGTAGAGACCACGCACTACATTTTGGGCTCGGTGGCGGGGCCGCATCCGTATCCGATGATGGTGCGTGATTTTCACGGTGTGATTGGTGAAGAGACTCGGGCCCAGTGCCTAGAAAAGTGGAATGGTAAGCCGGATGTACTGCTGGCCTGCGTGGGCGGTGGCTCGAATGCGATGGGCCTGTTTCATGAGTTTGTGCAGGATGCTGAGATTCGGATGATTGGCATAGAAGCGGCGGGTGAGGGTGCAGAGACGGACAAACACGCAGCGACTTTGACGAAGGGGCGAGTTGGCGTATTGCACGGGGCGATGAGCTATTTGCTGCAAGATAGTGAAGGGCAGGTGACGGAGGCGCATTCTATTAGCGCAGGGCTTGACTATCCCGGCGTTGGCCCAGAGCACAGCTACTTTAAAGATTTGGGACGAGCGGAGTATTACAGCGTGACGGACGCAGAGGCGCTAGAAGCTTTTCAGCTCGTATCGCGGCTAGAGGGCATTATTCCGGCGCTAGAGACGGCTCATGCGTTCGCCTATTTAAAGACGCTGTGCCCGACGTTGACAGATGAAAAGATCGTGATTAACTGCTCGGGTCGAGGCGATAAGGATGTGCAAACAGTGGCAAAAGTGCTGAAGTTCGATTGATGTTTTTTGTTGTTTATCCAAGGTGCTTTAGATGGAGAATTTTGAGGTTTGCGATCGCGATATCACCCCCGCCCTGCTAGAGCGGTATCGGCAGGCGGAGGCCATTGCCGTTGATACCGAGACGATGGGGTTGAATCCTTGGCGCGATCGCCTCTGCCTCATCCAGCTATGCGACCCCGACGGCTATGTATCTGCCGTTCGCATAGAACGCGGCCAAACTTCAGCGCCCAATCTCAAGCAGCTTTTAGAAGCCCAAAACATCACCAAAATCTTCCACTTTGCCCGCTTCGACCTAGCGACCTTACAACAACATTTAGGCATTATCACCACGCCCGTATTCTGTACAAAAATCGCCAGCAAAATCGCTCGCACCTATAGCCCTAGCCACGGCTTAAAGTCACTGGTGAAAGAACTTGAAGGCATTGAACTTGATAAGTCGCAGCAAAGTTCGGACTGGGGCAATGTGAGGGCGCTTAGCGACGAACAGTTAAGCTACGCGGCTAATGATGTGCGCTATTTACACTCGCTGCGCAGCAAACTAACCAATATGCTGAAGCGAGAAGAGCGGTGGGAGATTTTACAGCAGTGCTTGACCTGCTTACCTACGTTCGTAGAGCTAGACTTAAAGCAATACAGCAATATTTTTGAACATTAGAGGCAACAATCAAATAACCTTTAAACAAAATACTCTGTGGAAATTTCCACCAACTTTCAATTAAACTGCTTCGTGAAATGATTAACGCTCAGGCTCTGCCAGACTTAGCAGATTTCCCTGAACGGATTCTAAAATGAAGTCTCGAATATAAGTGCTAGCATTTAGAATCTCTACCCCAATGAGTTCACCCTGCTTATTTATTTCCACTGTAACGTTAGGGCTGATTTCGACGCTGTTAGCCTCTTCTTCTTCAGAAATAAGCAAGTGAAGAATGTCTTCTTCCTTGAAGTAGTTCATTTGGGTGTTCGCTCGGGTGGTGGGCTGCTGAGGATTAGACATTGATAATGAACCTTCCAGTTTTGATGCGAAACTGAATTAGCTGGCGAGTCTTGGCGTGAAATAGTTGTGTTGCCTATCTACTAGGATTGTGCCGCGTCTTCTGATTTTTCGGGTTTGAGGAGGGGAAAGGCGATCGCTTTAGCACTCAATACAAACTCTACTCTCAAAAAGAATCATTCGTTTGATTGCCTACCTACGACTGTAGCGTGTCCTTGAACTGCCTTATTCAAGACGACCACAACCAAAGGCACCAAAGGCTTTAATTCAGCCAAACGATTAGAGAAGGAGCATAAGATGATCACAGCGAGAGAGAACTTTTGCAGATTTTGCTCAAAAGGTATGTTTTGATCGACTGTAACAAATACATCGAATTCCATTTCTGCTAGAGAGAGAAGCTGACTGTCTTTTGTGCTTGCCCATCCCATTTGAGGAACGGTCTTTACGTCGTGTCCAACAAATTCCTTTGCAAGCTTGCGATCAATACATTCGTCTAAAAGAATTCTCACACTAAGCAGCCATATTAATTAACTGCCTACCTGCTTCTTCCAAAAGACTGATCACTTGGTCTCTGGTGACCGTTGGAAAACCATCCAAAAAGTCATCAATTGAGTCGCCTCCTTTCAAATAATCAAAGAGCGTTTGAACAGGCACCCGAGTCCCTATGAAAACGGGTGTTCCGCTCATTACATCCGGCGAAATGCTAATTACAGATAGCTTAACGGACATGATTCTTACCTCAAATAAGAGTTTATTCGCTGTCTGGTTTTTCGGGTTTGAGGAGGGGGAAGGCGATCGCATCCCTGATACTTGCTGAATCGGTGAGCACCATCACCAGCCGATCAATCCCAATGCCTAAGCCCACTGTTGGCGGCATCCCATACTCTAGCGCCGTAATAAAGTCTTCATCTACGCTATGCGCCTCCAAATCTCCAGCTTCTTTTTTCGCGGCCTGTTGTTCTAGTCGCTCGCGCTGATCAATCGGATCGGTCAGCTCTGAAAATCCATTAGCCGTCTCTCGGCCTACAATGAACAGTTCAAACCGCTCTACCAGTCCGGGCTTGCTGCGATGCGGCTTAGATAGGGGTGAAATCTCCACCGGATAATCCATCACAAACGTCGGCTGTATTAGAGTTTCTTCCACCGTTTGCTCAAAGGCTTCGTTTAAAACACGGCCAACGCTCTCACATTTCTCTAAATCTGTTATACCCGCCGCCTTTGCCGCTGTTTTTGCTTCGGCAAGGTCTGAGATTTGGCTAAAGTCAATTCCTGTTTTTGCCTGTACAGCCTCATGCATCGTGATGCGCTGCCAGGGTTTTGCAAAGCTAATTTCTGTGCCCTGATAGCTCACCGTTTTGCCGCCCGTCACCTCTTCGGCAACTTGTTCAATCATGGTTTCAGTTAGCGCCATCATGTCCTGATAGTCGCCGTAAGCCTGATACATTTCAATCGTGGTAAATTCTGGGTTGTGCCGAGTGGAAATGCCTTCATTGCGAAACACGCGGCCTAGCTCAAACACTTTTTCAAAGCCACCCACTACCATTCTTTTAAGGTGCAGCTCAGTGGCAATCCGCAGATACAGCTCCATATCTAGCGTGTTGTGATAGGTCACAAAAGGCCGCGCCTCAGCGCCACCGGGCTCCGATTGCAGCACGGGCGTTTCAACTTCTAGGTAGCCCAGCTCGTCTAAATGACGCCGAATCGCCGCTGTGATCCGCGCCCGCTTGCGAAAGGTTTCACGCACTTCGGGGTTTACAATTAAATCGACATATCGCTGACGATAGCGCTTGGCAACATCGGTGAGGCCATGAAACTTATCGGGCAGCGGCAGCAGCGACTTGGTGAGCATGGCATACTGCTTTACCTTGACCGACAGCTCGCCTTTGTCGGTACGCTTAATTGTGCCTTTTGCGCCAATGATGTCGCCCGCGTCGGTGAGCTGCTTAAGATGGTTAAAAGCCTGCTCGTCGGCTTCGCCCATTTCAGCTTGAATTGTCTTCTTTTCTAGATAAAGCTGAATGGTGCCGGTTTCGTCTTGCAGGGTGAAAAAGGCCAGCTTGCCAAACACTCGGCGGGCCATAATCCGACCTGCAACAGACACCTCAAAGTCTGCTTCTGCGCCCGCTGCAAGATCTACAAATTTGGCCTGTAATTCTGCAATCGGATGCGTCACGTCCCAGCTATAGGCATAGGGAACCATGCCGACTTCTTTAAGCTCTTCGACCTTTTGCAGGCGGGTAGCGCGAATGCCTTCTATGCCAGAATCACTGCTGTCGTTGGGATGGGAAGCGTTAGCGGACTGATCGGATGCCATTGGGGAAAAGCGGTAAGGGAATTGCGTCACGTATAAGATACATGCACAAGCGCCTATTGTATCGACATCTGCGTATCAGCATCTGTATGGTTTGCCAGGTTAGGGGCGATCGCTCAAAACGCCGTTCAAAAAGATATCGGCCAGCGTCTCGGCCATTTCTTTCATTTCATGAGGCGAGCTATCCCCGTCGGACATCGTGGACTGGCTAAAGCCCGAAACGGTGAACATGCCTAAGAAAATTTTTGCGACCGTGCGAGGGTTCATTGTGCGGTATTCGCCTCTATCCATCGCGGTTTGAAAAAAGGCTTCGGTCACGTCGGTCATTTTATCGATGACGTCGGCCTGGATGCGATCGCGCAGCTCTGGATGAAACTGCGCCTCCATAAAGCACACCCGCAGCATGTCGGTGTTAGCATTCAAGCTCAGCATTCGCTTGCGCATTACCTGCGCCACTGCCTTATAGCTGCCCATTTCACTCAGTTCAGTGAGCAAATCGGTCAAAATCTCCGTCCAGCCGCGCGTGGCCACTTCTACTAAAATCGCCTTTTTATTCTCAAAATGACGAAACAGCGTCCCTTCGGCGACGCCTGCCGCCTGTGCCAAATCGCGCGTAGTGGTGCCGCCATAGCCACGCTTGGCAAATAGCTTCTCGGCTGCTTTTAAAATTCGACCCTGCGTTTCTTCTTCCTTCGATAGCGTTTTGGGTTTAAAAAGCTGCATGGGACAAAAGCCGTCTATCTAGGTATGGGCTGGGTATGGGCTGGACACGGGCAAACTCACAGTAGCGCTTTTTTTGCTGCCAACAATAAAACAGCGCCTGCGGTTCACAAAAAAACACTGATGGGTAATGTTTGACCCAGAAAAGCTTAAGGAAATGGCGAGAGTTATTCTGAAGATACAAAGAACGTCTCATCATGCACAGCTAGGCAAAGTTAAGAGGACAGAGTTAGGGTGATCAATCGAGCTACCGCCGCTAGGTTCAATCCATTTGGAGAAGCTGACTGCGAGTCAGAAGTGAAGCTGCTTAAGCAAGACTACAGTCGGTACTTTTTTTATCACACCCGGTTCAATCATCTGTCGCTCAATCCAAACGTGTTTTTGATTATCGGGCGCAGAGGCTCGGGGAAAACGGCGCTCTCACAGTTTTTTTCGTTTCAAAAGGAAATGCTGGGCGCGATCGCCATCGATGTAGACGAACCTGCCGCCTTTGAACAGGTGCTTGAAGAAATCACGCTCAAAGCCCCCCACAGTCGCGAGGTGGCGATTCCTCGAATTGCCACTATTTGGCACCTAGTGGTGTGGTCGGTGATCTTTCGCGAACTTCAAGATCTCGATCCGCGCATTCGCACCGCCTGCATTTTCGGCAGTCGCGAAGGCAAGCTCTCTACCTTTATTCGCCACTTTTTAAAGGCTCTGCTAGATCGCCTGGTGCAAAGCGACGACGATTTGCTCGACGAGCTTGAAGACATTTTTGCCGATGGCCGCATCCGCGCAGGCATGAGCGCCGTTTTAGAAATTGCTAAAAAGCGCCCCGTCATCGTCGCCTTTGACACGCTAGAAAACTACGCCATTCACGACCCCACCATGATGCGGGCCACCGCCGCTCTCATCCAATGCGGCTCCGAGTTCAACCGCGACTTTGCCCATCAGGGCGTGCATATCAAAATTTTTGCTATGGCTGAGGTATTTCCTCACCTCAAAGAGGAAGTGATTCTTAATCCGCTAAAGTCTGTGCGTAACGAAGTGCATATGCACTGGCGACCGAAAGACCTGATGCGGCTGATTAGCTGGCGCTTTTATAACTACCTACAGGCGATGGACTTACTCTTACCCGAGTCGCGCACAATTGACTGGGACAGCTCCACCGACGTGCTCGAAAAAATGTGGTATCCCTACTTTGGCCGCAGCCTGATGAATGAGCATAGTTTGCCCGAGCGTACTTTTCCCTATGTGCTGCGCCACACCCAAATGCGCCCGCGTCAGCTCATTGTGCTGTGTAACGCGATCGCTCAGCAGGCCATCGAAAGCCAAACCTTTCCCCGCTTTCACCCCACCGCCATCATCAGCGCCGTACAGCATAAGCAAAACGTACTCGCCGAAGAAGTTATTAACTCCTATAGTTCGGTCTATCCTAGAGTAGGCCGCATTTTAGAAGCCCTCTCCGGCATTCCCATGATTTTCAAAGGCAACGAACTCGACCGCCGTGCGCCCATTACCGCCGCCGAATGGAGCGGCGAGTATTCTTCGCACAGCTTCCGTCAGCTCGTTTCTGAGTTGGGGATCATTGGCCGCGTGCGCCATCTCAACGACGAAGCAGGCTACGCCGAAGCTGATTTTGAATACAGCACCGAAAGCCGCCTGCCCCTACTGTCGGACAATACTTGCGCGGTTCATCCCATGTTTTACCGCAAGCTCAACGTTGCCTACGACAATCGGGTCAGGGTCTATCCTTTCCCCGATCACGAAGATTTTAAACCCTGGCGAATGGAGGACAAAAGTCCATAACAGCTATGTCTATTATTGCGCTGCTGCTAACGGTGATAATGGCTTATTGGTTTACCAAAACAGCCGAAGCTTTTCCTGAAGTTTTATGGGGATGGACTCAACTACCTGGCTGGCTGCTGTGGACGCTGCTGTTGGCTTTGTTGGCTTGGTGCGTTGATGACTAAATCTGGACTCATTTGAAGAAATATTTCAAGATCAGCCGTGACTAAGGCTTAGCTTTAGAGAGGCATATAGCCTCTTTGTTGTAAATATATGGCGCTTTCAATACAATGTGAAGCCAGGATGAAGATTAGGGTCATCCCTAACTGCTTTTGTATGACTAGGTAATGTGTTTTAAGAGTACATAGCACGCGGCAGATAGCACGCCTATGATCACCCATGACAAACTGACAGCGCCCGATTTTGACTGGCAGCAGCTCAGACAGCTAGCTGGCGAAGATGCCGATTTTGAAGCTGAGCTGCTAGAAATGTTTTTACAGGACGCCGAGCGCAGCCTGAGAGATTTAGAGCAGGCGATCGCCCGTCGCAACTTTCAGGTGGTTGAAGATATTGCCCACTCTCTGCGCGGCGCGAGTGCTAACGTGGGCGCGAGTGCGCTGGCCTCATCTGCTAGCCAGCTAGAGCAGATTGCCCGCAAAGGCCAGTCAAACGGTGGGCTAACGGGTGGGCTAACGGGTGGGCTAACGGGCACCTACGCTGAGATGCATGAGTTACTTCAGCGAATCTACGCGCGCTGCCAAAGTATCCGCATCCATTTGCAGGTAGGTCTTTAATTAAAGCGGTTTTTCTTGAAGCCATAGTTTGAAGCCATAGTGTCAATGCTCTAGTGTCAAGAGTTAATGTCAATGGCTAGCGTCAACAGTTGTTTTGGGTCAAGCAAACTGCGACAATACGAGCTGTCACCCCAGGCAAGGAGTCCTCTGTGAAAAGAATTGAAGCCATTGTGCGCCCCGAAAAGCTGCAAGAGGTCAAGGATGCCCTAGTGGGCGTAGGTGCGACTGGTATGACGCTAGAAGATGTGAGAGGCTTTGGTCGTCAAAAGGGGCAAACCAGTACCTATCGCGGTGTCTCTTACACGGTTGAGTTCCTCACCAAAAAACGGCTGATGCTGGTGATTGCTGACGATCAGCTAGAGACCGTGCTAGATACTATCGCCGCTGCTGCTGCGACGGGCACAATTGGCGATGGCAAAATATTTGTTTCTTCTGTAGAAGAAGCCATTCGCATTCGGACAGGTGAAACTGGCGAAGTTGCCCTGTAAGAGGGGCCGTGCCCACTCTATGAGATTGCGGTTAGCCAATAACACAAGGCGGCGGTTCCTAATGGGACGCTGAGGTTGTCAATGCCGTATTTTGAAACGGCTTCTAATATCGTTGCGGTGACGGCTGAGGCGATCGCCACCGTCCAGGTCGCTAGCACTGGCCCCTGGGCAACCAGCAGAATGCTCGCGCACACGATGTAGCTCACGACCAGCATCGTCAGACTGCCCTCCCAGCTTTTTTTCTCGCCCCAGATTTGATAGGGGTGCTGCCCAAACCGCTGACCGACCAGCGCCGCCATACCATCGCCCCAGGTCATCGTCAAAACGCCAATGGCGGCATACTGCGGCAGGCCCAACGGCCAAAACCAAGCCACTAGCAGCCCGATACTCAGCGCATAAAAAAACGTTCCTAAGCTTTTGCGCCCAACGCTATTAATACCGGGCAGCAGCGGAAACCGATAGGACGCTAGCGCCACCCCGCTAAACAATACTGACGCCGCAATGCTCGCCCAGGCAGGCACATCCAGCCACCAAGCAAACAAAATTACATGGCCTGCGCCAATATGAACGGTTTTTCGCGTAATTTCTGGGCCGTAGCCCAGTCGCCTGAGCACTTCTGATAGCCCACCCACAAGGGCGAGCCAGCTCAGAACAAGGGTGCCTTTAAACAGTAGAGAAGACAATAGAAAACAAGATCAGTCGCTGTGCGGGGTATCGCCCAAACACTTTGGCTGCTATCTTGATGTAGAAATTACTGACTTAACTATAGAGCACGTATGGGAGCACGCACGGGTAAACCCTATCAGCGAGTCCTGCTAAAACTGAGCGGTGAAGCCCTTATGGGTGAGCTAGCTTATGGTATTGACCCTGGCATTGTCGATGCGATCGCCCAAGAAATCTCCGGCGTGGTAGCCCAAGGCATTCAGCTTGCCATCGTGGTGGGCGGCGGCAACATCTTTCGAGGCGTCAAAGGCGCATCGGCAGGCATGGACAGAGCCACCGCCGACTATATCGGTATGATTGCAACCGTGATGAACGCCATGACCCTACAAGACGCCCTAGAGCGAGTAGAGGTACCCACCCGCGTGCAGACGGCAATTTCTATGCAAGAGCTAGCCGAGCCCTACATTCGTCGCCGCGCTATTCGCCATCTGGAAAAAGGCAGAGTTGTGATCTTTGGCGGCGGCTCAGGCAACCCGTTTTTTACCACTGACACCGCCGCCGCGCTCAGGGCCGCCGAAATCAGCGCCGAAGTTTTGTTCAAGGCCACCAAGGTAGACGGCGTATACGACAGCGACCCGGCGCTTAACCCCGATGCCAAGCGCTATAAATCACTCACCTATAGCCATGTCTTAGCAAAAGATCTTAAAGTAATGGACGGCACTGCGATTGCGCTGTGCAAAGATAATAATATCCCGATCATGGTGTTTAACCTTTCAGTGAGAGGCAACATCAACCGTGCCATGGCGGGCGAACCAATCGGAACCATTGTGGGAGAGTCTTGTGAAGTTAACTGATTTGAGCGAAGTTGAAGACGCGATGAAAAAAGCCGTTGAAGCGACTCAGCGCGCCTTTAACACCATTCGCACCGGGCGGGCGAGCGCCTCGCTGCTAGACAAAATTATGGTGGACTATTACGGTAGCCCAACCAGCCTAAAGTCGCTCGCGAACATCACTACGCCCGACGCCAGCACCCTGATGATCCAGGCTTTTGACCCTGGCTCGGTGCAGCTGATCAGCAAAGCTATTTCAATGTCGGACGTGGGCTTAGTGCCTAACAGCGACGGCACCATTATTCGGCTCAACATTCCGCCGCTCACCACCGAGCGCCGTCAGGAGTTCGTTAAGCTCGCCTCTAAGTATGCCGAAGAAGGCCGCGTGTCGGTTCGCAACGTCCGTCGCGACGGCATTGACTTAGCCAAAATGATGGAAAAAGACAGCGACATCTCAGAAGATGAGTCTCGCGATATGCAAGACGAAGTGCAAAAGCTCACCGACAGATACACTGACCAAATTGACAAAGTCCTAGCAGACAAAGAAAAAGCAATCCAAACGGTTTAGAAAAATTCATGCTCGACTGCATCATTGTAGGCAGTGGCCCAGCCGGTAGCTCAGCGGCCTATCACCTAGCCAAAGCAGGCCGAGACGTTTTGCTTTTGGAAAAATCGGCGCTGCCAAGATACAAACCTTGCAGCGGCGCAGTCTCGCCCATCGTCGCCCAGTGGTTTGACTTTGACTTTGGCCCTGCTATCGATAGCCGAGTCAAGCGCGTACGATACACCTGGAAGCTTGGCGATGCGGTGGATGCCGAGCTAGAAACAGAGCCCATTTGGAGCGTGCGGCGCGAAGTGTTTGACTCGTTTTTGGTAGACCAAGCTAAAGCTAACGGCGCACAGATTAAAGATCAAACGGCAGTAACAGGGATTGAATTCAAAGGCGACCATTGGCAGGTAAACACCGCTAGCCAAGCGCTGCTAGGTCGATACCTTATTGCGGCTGACGGTGCTAAAGGGCCGATGGCTAGCTGGCTAGGATTTGATGACCACAAAGTGCGCGAGGCAGGCGTTTTAGAACTTACGGCGGACAGTCCGGTTGAAAACGGCGCTTTTAGCTTTGAGTTTGGCCTAGCTAAAAACGGCTGTCTGTGGAGCTTTCCTAAGCAGCAGGGCTATTCTTTGGGGGTGAGCAGCTTTATTAGCTCCTCGCTCAAAGACTTAAAAACGCCCCTGCGCCAGTATGCGCCTGAGTTTGGCGCAAGCTTTGAGTCAGGCACTTTTTACAGCGCTCCGCTTAAGCTATGGGACGGCGATCGCCCGCTTCATACCGATCGCGCTTTGCTAGCCGGAGAAGCTGCCGCTATGGTTGATCCGCTCACGGCTGAGGGCATTCGTCCGGCGATGTTTAGCGGTATGAAGGCAGCTCAAGCTATTGACCAAGCGCTGAGGGGAGATGGGGATGCGATCGCTCAATACACCGAAACTATTCACCAAAGCTGGGGCGCTGACATGCAGTGGGCGCAGCGCATCGCCGGGGTATTTTTTCGCTTGCCTAAAATTGGTTACCGAGTCGGCATCAAACGCCCTACTGCCACTAAGCGGCTAGGCCAAATTTTAGCAGGCGAAATTAGCTACGCTGATATTGCGGGCCGCGTCGTCAAGCGAATCAGCACCAGCTTTATCCCTGGCAAAAACAAGTAACGTAGGTGGCGAAGGCTTTACCAGAGCCCAGCTGTTCACAGAATCTACAGCCTTTCGGTAGACTCTGGCGCAATTTCTTGTCCTTGCGTCCTTTGAACCGTGAACTGATCGGTAATGAGATCTTCAATGTCATCTAGCGTGATGCCCATATCCTTACCCGCCTGCTTTAGCGCCGACTGAAAGCTGCTCACGTCGGTGCCATAGCCGCAAAGCCGAGCAGCTACTTCCGCGCCTTGTGGCGCGTTGGCCTTTGCGCAGTCTACCAGGGCAATTCCTTTGAGCGGTTGATTAGCGGCCATTATAGTCCCTTTTAATTAAGTCAGCTTAATAAGTTATCGCCACCCTACCACGCCTTTTATCGAAGAGACTCTTTCATAAGAAAGAAAGCCTGCATTTAGAAAAGCAGGCTCCTGACGCTTCAACTTTTGTTGGTGCGGCTTTTGAAGTGGGTATCTTGTGATCGGCTCTTCAAAGCAGTAGCAGATATGAAATTTGGGCAGCTTGCGCGGCGCATTGCAATCGTCAGCTTGGGCAGCAGTTTAGTCAGCAGTGGCTGGATGGCGATCGCCCGCCCCGCCCTAGCCAAAAAATCACTTCTAGAGCCCGATTCTACCGACCCGCTGACGCCTTTACTGCTCAGCCAAAACGCGCCAGCGAGCGAACTTTCTGAGCCCGAAGGCGAACCGAGCCCTCTGCCCGAAACGGCTCCCGTCTTACCAACATCCCCACCAGAGCCGCCGCCTGCAACGTCGGCAAGTGAGGCATCCAGTGAGGGCCGAGTTGACGTTATCGACGTCCAGGTAGTTGGCAGTAGCCTCTTCAGTGAGCGTGACTTTGAGCCGATTGTGGCCCCTTACGAAGGTCGCAGCCTCGGCCTGCGCGATCTGCGGCAGGTGGCCAATGACATTACTCAGGTGTATCTATCGTCTGGCTACATTACCTCACGGGCCGTTTTAAGCGAGCAAACAATCGCGAATGGGGTCGTGCAGGTGCGCGTGGTAGAAGGTGAGCTGGAAGAAATTAAGGTAGAAGGTACGCAGCGGCTGACAGGCTATGTGCGAAGTCGCCTCAACCTTGCCAACCGCAAGCCCCTCAGCCAAGCAGCGCTAGAGTCTCAGCTTCAGCTCCTTCGCGCCGACCCCTTGTTTGAGCAGATAGAAGCGAGCCTGCGGGCGGGTACAGGCGAAGGTCAAAGCCAGCTGATTGTGCGCGTGTTAGAAGCGCCTGCTCTCTCGGGCCGAGCCGTTTTTGACACCTATTCTCCGCCTAGCGTGGGGGTTGCTCGTCTGGGCGTAGAGGCTAACTACAACAATCCTTTCGGGCTGGGCGATCGCCTATCCCTTTCCGCCTACGGCACCGTTGCAGGCGGCTCTGAAACCTATGGCATCAGCTATGATCTGCCGCTCAATGCCCTAAACGGCACCCTTCAGGCCCGCTATCTGCCCAGCTCGTTTAGCCTCATTTCTGACGAGCTGTCTACCCTCGACGTGCATGGCGCTTCTGATACCTATGGCCTCACCTACCGTCAGCCGATTATTCGCCAGCCCAATGAAGAGCTTGCTTTCTCGGTGGGCTTTCGCCATCGTACGGGTGAAACGCTAATCAGCGATAGGGTGATTGACTCGACGCGCACCAGCGTAGTTCAGCTAGGACAGGATTACTTAAGGCGCGATCAATCGGGGGCTTGGGGGGTGCGATCGCTCTTTAGCCTGGGTACGGGCCTGCTGGATGCCACTAGCCGCGACAATGGCGAAGCCGACGGTCAGTTTTTTAGCTGGCTAGGCCAAATTCAAAGAGCCCAGGTAATGACGCCCGACAATCTTTTGCTGCTTCAGGGCAGCGTTCAGCTCAGTGCGAATAGTCTGCTCGGGGCTGAACAGTTCATCATCGGCGGCGCAAACTCCGTGCGGGGCTACGACCAAAACGCCCGCTTTGGCGACAATGGCTTTCGGGCCTCTGTAGAAGATCGCATTACCGTGTTGCACAATGATGACGGCTCACCTGCGACCCAAATCGCGCCGTTTTTAGATGCCGCCGTCGTGTGGAATCAGGGTGCGATCGCCAACGATCAAACCTTTTTGCTGGGTACGGGCGTTGGCATTATTGCGAACTTAGTTGACCGAGTCGAAGCTCGTTTTGATGTGGGGGTGCCTTTGATGAGGCTCAATGAAGGGGGCGATCGCAACCAAAGCGCCCTAATGTACTTCAGCCTAGACTATCGCTTTTGACACACACCAAACCCGCCCCTAGCCCATTCCCAGAGGGGATTTAGTTCAGGCTTGGTGAGACGCTATAAGGCCGCTACAGCGTTAAAGACTGGGCATTATTCTCAATCAAATCGCATAGATCTTTCAAAAAGGCCGCGCCGTCTGCGCCGTAGATA
>JBARVS010000135.1:0-3312 GCA_049646385.1 Phormidesmis sp.
CCTGAATGTCAGATCCTTAGCTTCTTACGGCTCTGAACAATCCCTGAGAACACCGCATAGCAGCCGCTTAACCTCTCTTCGGTCAAATAGCGTGATACTCCCGGTCACTTATCGTGATACCCGACAATTTTTTACAGTCATATATAATTTCAGGAAAAAGAAACAACAACAATCCCGTATCACAGCACCCCGAAAACTAAAACAAACAACAGAACCCACGAAACCAGTACGTTTAGAGGGTTTCAGCGCTTTCTATCATTGTTCTTCTTCAGAAAAAACAGAGCAAAGGAACAGAAACAACAAACAAAGGGGGAACAGGAACAAGGGACAACACGCAAAAAGGAACAGGAAACAATATAAAAAGGAACAGGATGAAAGGACAGGAACAGGATATCCGCAGGGAAAGCAGTCACCGCTATGGTGTTCATCCCGGCGGCGACTGCCTTTACGCGCCGCTGCTCGTCGTGTTCCTTCCTGCCCTGAAGCGGTCAGTTGACAGGTAGCGCTTGCCTGTATCGCCTGCTCTCTGTAGCCTTGAGAGCGGCTGCACAGGAGCTAGTGGATCGCACTGCTAGAAGACGCCGCCTCAGAAGAAGGCGCTGTGAACAAGCTGCTTGCTGTCGTTTTCTAGTTTGGCTAGGGCTGCTTCTATGTTGGCTTCAACTTTGATGGCACAGAACATCAAAGTATTTTGAAGGTTCTGCGGTCATCGTTCGCCTATCGTCAACGGTCGTCGATAATGGAAAAAATCTAGGGGCCGATGGCGATGGTGGAGCCAGTGAGCTTGACGGGGGCGGCGCTGATGGCAGTCGCTGCAAGTAAGTTTGTAGAGACAGCAGCAGAAAAAGCGGCGACGGTGCTAGGTGAGGGCGTGAGCGCTGCGGTACTGAAAAAGGCCGGTTCGCAGATAGAGGCGATGTGGCTAAGGGTGAAGCGGCATTTTGCCCCCAATAAGAAAGCGGCAGGGCTGATGGCACAGGTAGAAGCAGGCTCGCCGCAAAGTGCGCAATCGGCTGAGGCGTTTAATAAGCTAGCGGTCTACTTGGATGATGACCTGGCAGAATCTCAGCATCAGGCGCTTGCCAATGAGCTGAGGCAGATGGCGCAGCAGATTGTGAATATTGGCGTAGTAGAGCGGCAGCAAACGGCTCAGATGATTGTGGAGACCCATGACCAGTCACAGGTGAATGCAGTGGGTGAAGTTAGCCATGTCAATACACTGCACATCGGGAATCGGGGGGCATGACTACACAAAACGATGGTTCACTGACACCTCAGACGATTGTGAAGGCAAAAGACCAGGCGCAGGTAATTGCGGTCGGTCACATTAGCAATGTCAAACATCTGCACGTTGGTAATCGCTATCAGAATCGGTGTCAGCTAACGCCGCCTGTAGTAGCGCATATCAATCCCATTCCAGATAATCGAGACTTGAAGTCCTGGACGGATCGCGCTCAGGCTCAGGCTCAAGCTGAGCTGCTGAGGCGAACTGAAAATGCGCACACGCTGCTGATAGAGCTGGTAGCCGATGGTGGCTTCGGTAAGTCTTCAATGGCGGTTTGGCTCAGCGAACAGGTAGAGTCTGAAACTCGGCAGGTCATTTGGGTTGAGCTAGCGGCGGCTTCTACGTTTAGTGCGTTTGCCCGATGGGTGCTGTATGAGCTGTGTGTGCCGACTGAAGATACGATGTCTGAGGAATTCTTGACGCAGCAGCTCGTGCGATGCCTCAGAAAAACCGACTGCTTGCTGGTGCTTGACCAGCTAGAGTTTATTGCCCAGACGCAACAGAGGCCGTTCTTTGACAACTTTTTGACTCAGTGGCAGCATAAGCAGCGGGGCAGCACCGTGCTTGTGACCACGCGGCAGCGGTTTTTACCGCAGGCAGAGCTTTGCTTGCAGCTACCGGGCTTTACCCCAGATGAAGGGGCAGCTTTTTTGCAAAAGAAGGCCGTTAGCACAGCGCTTACTGATGGATTGCCCAGGCTATCCGAAATCTGCAACGGCCATCCTTTACTGCTGAATTTATCAGCGGCGTGGCTGGAGAAAACAACAGAAAATACGCTCGATGAAGACGGGTTAAATTTCTTTAGCAAGCTGTTTGAGAATGATTTAGATAAGCCAGAAGCTCAGGTTGAAGAGGTTTTTGAGCAGTTACTAGATGAGCTATCAGAGACTTTACAGCTAGTACTGCTAGAGACTTCGGTGTATCGGATACCGATTAGCCTGGAGATGGCGCAGGCAATGCAGCCAGGGGTAACTGCCGCAGAACTCGATAGTCTAGAAGCGCAGGGCTTTCTGCTAGGCCAGGACAGTCAGTGGCGGCTACATCCTTTGGTGGGTGAGCTGGTGAGTGATAGGCGGGTTGATGAGTTAGAAGCCGAGGCACATGGCAAGGCGATTGAATGTTTTCAGCGCCAGCTTCAGCAGGAGACTCCAAGCATTCAAGACTATCTCGAATGCTTTCATCACTACTACGAGTGCCAGGATTATGAGGCTGCGTACGATGTGATTGATCGCTGTTACTCTTGGCTGGATCTCAACGGAAACTATCGCATCTTAGTCACAGTATACGAACAGCTAGTGACGGCATGGCGGGCAGTTCTAGCAATCAACCGAAGTAGCCAGGAGAAGCATGGAGAAGCGCTGAACCGTCTGGGCTGGGCGTACTTTTCGCAGGGCGACTATAACAAAACCATTGACTTCTACCAGCAATCGCTGGAGATTCAACGCCAGATTGGCGATCGCTACGGCATTGCTAACTCGCTCATCGGTCTGGGCCTTGCGTACTATTCTCAGGGCAACTATACCAAAGCCATCGACTTCTGCCAGCAGGCGCTGGAGATTAAACAAGAGATTGGCGATCGCAAAGGCATTGCTAACTCGCTCATCGGTCTGGGCAATGCGTATCATTCTCAGGGCGACTATGACAAAGCCATCGACATCCAACAACAGTCGCTGGAGATTCGACGCGAGATTGGCGATCGCAAAGGCATTGCCAGCAGCCTATTCAATCTAGGCTACGCATACGCCAAAATAGACGAACATTGGAAAGCCCGTGACAGCTACCAACAGGCCAAAAGCGTCTTCACAGAAATAAAGCTCGCTCACATGGTAGAAAAATGCGACCAAGCCATTCAAGGGCGAAACCGAATCATTTCCCCAACGCCAAAGAAAGCACCCTCGCTACCTACCAAAAACACCGAACCCGACTGGCTAGCCAAATCCATGCCATCTGCTCCCAATCGTTCCACCGCTCGCTCACAAAGCAGCAAACGACTATTCCCCAAGTGGCTTCCTTACCTTGCCCTTGCT
>JBARVS010000136.1:0-4064 GCA_049646385.1 Phormidesmis sp.
CGCCTATCCTTCCCGCCGTAGCCGAGCGGTTTTCTTTGCCTAAAACCTGCCAAATTTGTGCAGGCACTACCGACAGTATCGCCGCTTTTTTAGCTAGCGGTGCCCATCAGCCTGGAGAAGCGGTGACCTCTTTAGGCTCTACTTTAGTGCTCAAGCTGCTGAGCTCTCATCCAGTAGATAATCCGGCGCTGGGCATTTACAGCCATCGGCTAGGCGATTTATGGCTAGTTGGCGGCGCATCTAACACAGGCGGGGCCGTTCTCAACCATTTCTTTAGCCCCGCTCAGCTCATGACACTCACTCAGCAAATAGATATTTCACAGCCTTGCCAGCTAGACTACTATCCGCTCAACGAACCAGGCGAGCGATTTCCCATCAACGACCCGGACTATTCGCCGCGACTAACCCCTCGCCCAGCCCAGGATGCAGACTTCCTCTATGGCCTACTCCATGCCATGTCGCGCATAGAAGCAGACGGCTATGACAAGCTGAGACATTTGGGTGCGCCCGCGCTTAAGCAGGTGTTTACCGCTGGGGGCGGCGCAAAGAATGACGTTTGGCAGGCGCTGCGACAAAGACAAATGGGCGTGAAGGTAGAGGCCGCAGCGCATACAGAAGCAGCCTATGGTACGGCTCGACTGGCTCAAGACGGCCTTATTTTAACCGTTTGAGCCTTAATAATTGCCTGAGAATTAACCGCCTAGCTGGTCGCCCCGGCGATACTGCATGTAGGCCGCAACGAACAGTCCGGCTAACGTAACGGGAATAAGACCTAAAACGATGCCGGATAGTAAAGGCTCTACCACAGTGATTCTCCTAGTGCTTTGCTGAAGTTTCTTTTTAGCTGCTTGATTTTTAAGAGCAGACTTATTCAATCTTAATTGGAATTGAGAATCTGAGCGAGAAAATACGCTCAAATTCGTCCACAGAGACTATGGGCGAACTCATTGGCAAGCTGTTTGTTGACGCTGTATTCAGGGCTGGTTAAAAAGTTTGGCCTGAGAAAATAGCCTGATAAACTTGGGTAAAAATTGTTTTATTCTCTTAAAAAAACTTAAGCTATGTATAGTTAAAAGCTGGTGACGAAACTGCTGGGTTGTGTCACCAAAAAGCGTTCAAGGGCAAATAGTGCAAGACTCGGCCACAGACCATCAAAAGACGGATGCTCGTAGTTTTTTGCGGCGGGCGTGGATGGCGGCTGGTGTTTTGCTAATAGCCGTCGGCATTACTTTGTGGGGTGCTTACGCAGCAGGCGCTCAGGATCCTTACGTGCGCAGCGTTTTACAGCTAGCAGGCGACACAGCGCGCGGCCAGGAAATTTTTCAGCTAAACTGTGCGACCTGTCATGGCCTATTGGCAGGGGGCGAGGTGGGGCCAGATCTGCATGAGGTGTCAGCGCGCAGGTCGCGTGCAGCTTTAATCCATCAGGTTACCAGCGGCCAAACGCCCCCTATGCCGCAGTTTCAGCCCAATGAAAGGGACATGGCTGATTTATTAACGTATTTAGAAACCCTGTAGGGTGCTGGCTTCGCACCGGGTGATTTGGTTCAAAATTTTGATGAGTTTGGCCTGTTGGCGATCGCGAATAATGGCTTCTGCGCCTATGTTGGTTAGCTCCATTTTCAACCGCATATGATACGCCTCGCTGATAGTGTCTGGCTCGGGCATTGAGCCAAGCGATTGATTTTTTGAGTAGGAAAAATCAGGATCAAACTTGAGCCGGGTGGTTAGTTGGTCGATGACGTACTGCTGTTCAGGGCGAGCGATCGCCCGCCAGCTCGCAATGGGCTGAGACAAAATCTTGGCGACTTCGGCTTTAGTAACCTGTCGCTGTAACCAGGCTTCTGCGGTAGAAATTGGCCAGTCAGTCGTTTCTTCGTCAACCTTGGCAAAGGCGTGGGCCTCAGCGTAGGCAACTTTGCCATCTTGATTGTAGTCAGCCGAGGCGACTGGGTTGCCGGTGCGATCGCGCCCCGTCAGTCCTGCAAAAAAGCTAGAGCTATAGTCCTGATAGTCGGCCTCATTCACCGCAGGCGTGCAGCCAACTGAGGGCCGTGACGCCACCGTTGCAAAAAATCCGCAGCGAGTTTGTAGCGCCACTGGCTGCGCTGGATCGCCATTTTCATAAATTAAGTTAGCAAATGAGCCCGAGTAGCACTGGGCCATCATCGTTACAAAGGGCTGATCGGCGGGCAGCGGGTCTAGCCAGCTTGCCATTTCTTTGACGGATACTAGCGCTTCTTCCCAGAGAATTAGTCCGTTATTGTCTTCGTTTTCCTGGTTGTAAGCGCCGTGACCGGTGAAGTAAAAAAAGGCCGGACAGGTCGGGTCGGCCTGGGAAATCGCCTCAAACCAGCCTCGGGTGTTGCCATAGTTTGCAGCGCCCGCAAGGTGGGGTATTTCGGGCGCTTTGAACTGCTGCTGGCTGTTGTTATCTATGTAGCGCACGGTCTGCTGGCCGTCGTTGCCGTTGGCGAAAAAGAGGCTGGCTAGGCTAGGAGAAAAGCCTAAATGGGAGAGCGATCGCTGAAAATAAAGCACGTTCTTCTCCAGCGCAATTTCGTTGTAGCTCGGCGCACCCCCACCCGCCACCGCTGCAACATAGGTGCTTACGTCATTGGGTAAAGCAATCGGCTCAACGTCGCTTGCTTTAATGACGGGGCGAACGGCAGACGCCTGCTTTTTGGCTGT
The DNA here is from genome assembly GCA_049646385.1 of Phormidesmis sp. GTDB lineage: Bacteria > Cyanobacteriota > Cyanobacteriia > Phormidesmidales > Phormidesmidaceae > Phormidesmis. Next base: position 2,692 of record JBARVS010000136.1, read on the forward strand.
GAACAGCTGGCCAATCTGCTGGCCGATCTGCTGGCTGGTGGTATAGCTAGCCGCGCAGCTCACGCTAAGACCCGCTAATGCTATGCCCAAGAATTTTGAAACGTTTTGCATGACCGCATTATAGAAGCGTTTATAGCCTGCGAAGACCCGCCGCTAAGCCTTTGGTAATTTTCTCCATGATAGGAACATTGAGGGTTTGTGGGCGATCGCTCGCCGTATGGTAGTGAGGATTTCTTAAATCAGCCGTATCGGTTACTAAGATAGCCGGATAGCCAGCATCCCAAAAGGGCGCATGGTCGCTGCGGCGGGTCGCTGGAATTTGTCTGCCCTGGTTCAAAACAGGGAGCCATTGGCAGGGAGCCCCAGCCTGCTTAAGATACTTTTTAAGATGCCTCATTTTCGTTAGGGTAGAGCCGTTGCCAATCAGCGCGATAAAATCCCCCTGGTCAGGATATAGGCGGCTGAGCACATCAAGCGGATATCGCTGCGACCCAGGCTCGCTCGAAAAGTAGCCCAGCATCTCTAAGGACAGCATCAGGCAGAGCGCCCGCCCGTCGCTCTGCCAGCTTTGAGCGCAGACTGTGCTACCCACTAGGCCATATTCTTCTAGGTCAAACGCTAGCCAGTGAATCGTCCGGCGAGGCGGCTGTTGACTCATCAGCTCAGCGAGGAGCAACAGAACGGCGACGCCGCTGGCATTATCATCTGCCCCAGGCGAGCCGGGTACAGTGTCATAATGAGCACCGACCAAAAGAGGCGCTAGCTTGGGCTGAGTGCCTAAGGTGACTGAGCACCAGTTGCAATATTCGCGGCCCTGCACAACAAATCGCTGGGCCGTCACCTCTCCCCACTGGCCTAGCTCAGCGCGAATATACTGCTGCGATAAGTCGTGCCTGCCCGAGCCTAAGTAAGGATCTCTAGGGCCTGTTAGGGCCTGTAGATGCTGTTGAAGCTGCTGGGCGATGTTTGATAGTGCTGGCATTGGCTTCTTATCTATAATCTCTACTATGGAAAAACGTCCAAGGCTAAAAGCTAAAGAACTCTCTGGCGTTCGTATCCACATCGAAAACGGACGGTTCCACATCTTAGGCGTCGGCGGATGGCATCGCCACTGGCGCGATCCTTATTACCTGATGCTGACCGTGCCCTGGCAAGGCTTTTTTATGATTGTGCTGGCGCTGTACGGCATTGCTAATGCTCTCTTTGCGGCCTTGTATCTACTTGGTGGCGAAGGTACCATTCTTAACGCCGAGCCCGGATCGTTTGCCGATGCCTTTTTCTTTAGCGTACAAACCTCCGCTTCTATTGGCTATGGCGTGCTTTCGCCAGGAACCCCTTACGCCAACATACTGGTTTCGGTAGAGGCTGTGCTC
>JBARVS010000137.1:0-5032 GCA_049646385.1 Phormidesmis sp.
TCATCTGGCTAGCGAGCTGCTCACCGCGAGAATCCGGATCGATTAAGTTATTATCTAACCGCAGTTTTTGCAGCTGACCTTGAAGGGAGTTTACCTTTTTTCTTAAGTCAGGCAGCTTTTGATCAACAAATTCAATACTTTGGCTAATATCTGCCTGCTTTGAAGAAAGGCTGTACTTAAGATAGGCATCAGAGACAGCTTTAAGAATAAAAAGAACTCTTTGAGGATCAGGATCTTCAAGCGTCACCTGAAGAATCTCTGAATCACTCTCTAACGACTCAAGCAACAGCTTGCTGACCAAGCTTTTATAGCATTGCTCATCCGTCACATCAGCCGGACTAACCTCGCTATTAGATGAGCGGCAAAACTCGGGATAGCGACCTTTGACCTCCTCTACCACCGGCGTTAGAACGCTAGGGCTCGCTAGAATTTTTAACAGATCAGCATCTAGTGAGCTAGCAGGGCGCTCTGTTTTGCTGGTGGTATCTGGAATGGTAGAAGAGATAACTTCATTTTCAACACTCAGCGGCTGAACTAAAATTTCTAGCGTATCGCTATAAACAGGCGTATCCGTAAAAACTTTAGCGGCGGCGGCGGCAGTAGTTGCTAGGGTAATACCTGCAATCAAAAACCATTTGCGCTGCAAGGTATGTATGACTTGGCTAACATTGACATCTCCATCCGACTCATCTATAGAAATAGAAGTATCCAAAACAGACGGATCAATTTGGGGTAACGACGGCTGTACAACGGTGCTGGGTTTCATGCTGGAGCTTATGAGGTAGGTTTGCTAAGGGAATAGCCTGAATTAGTTGAAGATATCGAAGAATCGGAAGATAGAGAACAGTCCACCTAGGGGGCTAACAACAGTGCCAATGGCATCTGCGACCCCCGCTAAGCCGTTGCGGTTAATAATGACAACATCGTTGTTTCTCAGCAGCGGATTATTTTCTGCATCAATGCCTTGAGAAAAGTCAACCGGGATAGTTTCACGATCTACGGTGCCGTCGTCTTTTAGTCGTACCAGCTCTGCCGACCCTCTGCGGGCGCGAGTGTTGTTAAAACCGCCAGCGGCTAAGATAGCCTGACTTAGCGGCGTGTTCGGCGGCAGCTCAACTACCCCTGAATTTTTAACTTCGCCGACGACGTTGACCTGAATTGTGTCGGGAGAAAAGCTAGCCGACGCCGCTTGGCTAATTTCAGCAGGCGTGAGCGCTGTTGCCACAGGCACAAAAACCGTATCGCCTTCTTGCAGCACCGCATCTTGCTGAAGGTTACCCGTATTGAGCAGCTGCCAAAGGTCTGCTTCAAACACCTGCGGCGTCCCTGCTCTTGTCGGGCGGACAACCTGCACCTTGCGAATGTCCGCCTGGGGCTTAATGCCGCCTGCGGCCTGAATCGCTCTAGTCACTGTAGTTGGGCTGCCACCGCTGCGACTATCAGCGCCGTTGGTTGCCCCAGGCGTACCCGCGTTACCGATGCGAGTAGACCCGCTTTGCAAGGTGTAAGGGCCAGGTCGATAAACTTCACCCACGATGGCCACATTAATCGGCCCAGTAGCGTCGCTAGCGAAACTGGCATCGGCAATCAGCGCTGAGTTTTCTAGCGGAACCAAAGACGTAGGAATAAAAACGGCATCGCCATCTCGAAGGATGACGTCCTGGCTGAGATCGCCATCTTTGATGAGTGCTAACAGGTTAACGGTAACGACCTGCTGCTCTCCATTTGCCAAGGGCCTGCGGACTAGCACTTGAGAAAGATCGGCAGTTTGAGTGATGCCGCCTGCGGTTGAAATAAGCTGACTCAACCGCGAAGACTGAGTATTATCTTGGGCGACGGTGTATGAGCCAGGGCGACCTACTTCACCTGCAATGCCAATTTGAAGCGGCCTGCGGTTAAGCAGGCTTAGGGTGATGATAGGTCGTCTAAGATACTGCCCATATTGGCTCGAAATTCTGTCTGAGGCGGCCTCTAGGCTAAGACCATTGACGTTTACTTTGCCCACTAAAGGGAGATTAAGATTGCCGTCAATGAGGACTTGGCTTTCGCCGCTGTACTGAGGAACCTTGAAGATATCAACTTTGACGATATCACCTGCTCCTAAGGTGTAGGCCGACTCAGGTGCGCGAGGCAGCGGCTGAGCAGGCAGCGGCGTTCTTAAAAAAGGATCTATCGGCGGCGCGTTCTGCGTGGGCAGAGCTGGCAAAGCTTCAGGCAGCTGTGCTTTCGCGGCGGGCACAGCAGCTGGTAGAGTGACGCTACCGATCAGAAGAAGACTGCTAAAGGTAACTATTTTGAGGCGGTGTATGGGGCTTTGACGCATGAGTGCTGGCAGTGAGTAGGTTGGCAGGACAGTCGGTGACTTACGAAAACTCCAAAAACTCCCCAAAAAACTCTATATAGAAAAAATTCAGGCGTCTAGGTGTTTTTCCGGACAGTTTGTAGATTGAGTGTTTAGTAGTTGTACATCTGCAAATAGGTCGGTAAGAGTGGTTATGGGCATACCTGTCGTTAAAACCACCCGTTAACCCGCTTAGTTTCTATAGTCTTTACTGAAAAATTACACAGTGTACTTTGGTTAAGCCTGTTGATGGCGCAATTTACGGAGCTTTGTTCCCATCTCTTCGTAAACTTTTCATGAATAAGGATGAAAATACGGGTTTTATGCTTGCTAGAGTCAGAAGATATGTGAGATGGTATGCATCATGAAATATAAGTCTATGCACGGGGTGCTCTTACTTAGGCTGGCTTCCTAGCGAGGTCAGTTTAGTAGGCGGCTATTCAGCGTTGCAAAAGTCGTTTCTGTGGCCAGTGCTCTCTACCCAGCATCTACCCAGCATTTTTAATAGTTAGGCATCGTTTATTCAATATTTGACTGAGGTACACTCTCAGTTCTGCTTGTTTTTATTCTCTCTTCTGCTTTGTTTTATAGAAGGCATTGAGCAAGGCTATGGAATAAAAGAGCTTCGGGTTTGGCCATTGACGCTTTTTGGGCCAGAGCTTAGCCGTGTTTTAGGTGCCGTACTCTAAAGCGTTGTGCGATCGCATCACACCTTTTCCCAACAAGCTTTTTGGGCATCTAGTTTTCAAGCATCTATCGACTTCTACCAGTTTCTTTTACTGCATCTATCTGCTTGCAATCCAATATCTATTCCTGGTAGGCAATTGGCCTTTGGTCAAGCGCTGATATTACCTGTGGGATCTCTTTAGCAGACTATATGCGAATCGCGCGTAGATATTGTTACTTACTCATAGATTGACCCATATGCGCAGCGTGCTTTTTCTATAAGGCTTGCTACTTATTGGTTATATGGAGTTTCGCGAGTTGGCGATCGCAGCCAGTCGCAGAAGCTTGTCATCTATTTTGAACAGGTTCTTTTGCAAGCAAGATAAATTCCAGCTCAACAAGAACTTGCGGACTCTCGATCCATGATTCGTTCTGCTAAATATTTTAACGTTGGAACAAGCCAAAAGCCTTTGCCCACGCAAACTGTGACGGGTTTTCCGATCTCGGCACTGCCTTTTAACGCGCAAGTCGAAGTTATGCTAAATTGGGCTCAAACTCGCTTGAGCAAAGTAGTGTGCGTTGCCAATGTACATATGCTGATGGAAGGGCATTGGAACCCTGACTTTGCCAATTTATTAAAGAATGCCGATTTGCTTACTCCTGATGGTATGCCGCTAGTGTGGATGACAAGCCTAATGAAAGGACACTCGCAAGACCGCGTCGCTGGTATGGAGCTGATGCTGGCGCTGTGTGAAAAGGCGCAGGCCAAGGGCGTAAGTCTTTTCTTTTTAGGTTCTACCGCTGAGATGCTAACTCAAATATGTGAGCAGCTAGCCGTTGATTTTCCTGAGCTGCAAGTCGTTGGCAGGATATCACCGCCGTTTCGGAAGCTGAGTGAAAAAGAAAATGAGGCGATCGCCACTCAAATCAACGAGAGTGGCGCAGGATTAGTCTTTGTATCACTAGGATGCCCCAAACAAGAGCGCTGGATGAGCGAGCACCGGGGAAAAGTACAGGCGGTGATGATAGGGCTGGGCGGCGCTTTTTCGGTATATGCCGGAGAAAAGCAGTGGGCACCCGCCTGGGTAAGGAAGTATGGCATGGAGTGGTGCTATCGGCTAGGACAAGAACCGCGACGACTCTGGAAACGGTATGCGAGCACAATTCCGCCATTTTTGTGGCTAGCTCTCAAGCAAATTGTAAAGCTACGGCTAGGACTAGATCCTAATCTTGCATTTCGGCAGCAGCGGCTGGGACATCATTCTTAGCTTAGCGGATGCTTGTGCACAAAGGCGTCTTTGTAGCATAAAAACGTCGCAGCAATGAGTCAAGCTACTTTAAAGATTAAAAGCATCAATCTGCCCTGTTTCAAATTTGTCACAAAGGTTCCGGATTTTCTGAGGCTGTAAGCGTTGAATATGACAACATGCAGGTCTTCAAAGGCTAAAGGCAACTGATTGCCCTTCAATCTTTGACTAAATTTTATCCGGCTTTTGGCTGACAAAGACATTAAATATGAAAACGTATCTCTCTAAAGTCCTATACGTACTCACAGGAAGGAAACTCCAGCTTGTTTTTCTGTTCTTCATATTTATCTTTTCCGCTTTTTTAGAAACCATCGGAATTGGTTTGATTGGCCCCTTCTTAAGAGTGCTTTCAGATCCAGGCATCGTTCAAACGAATCAAACAATGTCTTCTCTCTATAAGCAGCTGAGGCTTCAGAGCCTTGATCAGTTTTTGCTGGTGATGGGAGTAGGGATTATTGGCGTATTTTACATAAAATCTTTTTTTTACTTCCAAGTTCAAGTAAGAACCTTTGAGTTCAGCTATAACCAAAAGGCAAAATTAGCAAAAAGGCTTTTGAGCACATATTTACATATTCCCTATGAGTTTTACTTAAGCAGCAACACATCTAACTTGATTAAAAACATTATTGTTGAAACAAATAAATTTTGCCAAGGAATTTTACTGCCGATACTGCAGCTTTGGTCAAGCCTTTTAATACTTTTATTTTTAATAGTCCTT
>JBARVS010000138.1:0-29570 GCA_049646385.1 Phormidesmis sp.
GATCTCACAGATCTCAAAGCGCTCAGGCTGATTTCGATACCGACGAAAGCGCTGATAGTAGAAGCTGCTCAGATTAGCGCAGAATGTAACGTATCCGCTTATGACGCCAGCTACGTAGCGCTATCACATCAAGCTCAAGTTCCTTTGTTGACGTTGGACAAGCGCCTGCATAACTCATTGATGAGTAGCTCATTCGACGTGCAGCTATTCACAAATTATGAGATCCCTCCATTACCGTGAGCCAATCTCATCGGTTCGACTTGGCAATGACGCCTACTAGCGAAAACCCGATGATCGCCCTCTCTATGTAGTGATAATTACGAGACTTCTAAGCAGCGTTGGAAACTACTTCTATCCTGACATCCATCCCTATCTTGCCTAAAAGATTAATCAGCTTATCTATGCTAAATCGACTAATTTCTCCATTCATTAAGTTGCTAATTCTAGGCTGTGTTTCTCCTAAGAATTCTGCGGCCTCCTTTTGAGTCCACCCCTGCTTTTGAATGCGATCGCGCAAATCTATCATGAGGTCTGCTCTTACTTTCAAGTTCAAAGCCTCATCACGGTCAAAGCCTAAATCCTCGAATATGTTGTTATTAACCAGCACACCCTTTAAGCATTTTTCATCAGCCATTTTCTAACTCCCCTTATGTTGTCTGTACTGAATCATCTCGGTTGGCATCGGCCTGAAGTCAGTCGGCTTTTGCCCCCGCTGAATTGCTCTAAGCTGGAACCCAGCCTTTCGTTTTGCCTCCCGTGAAAAGCTAGATATATCGTTTCTGGAAGAGCCTATCCAGTAAATTTTTTTATCTGCCATAGATTCGCCTCACAAGAAAGCTATACCTAATTTGGCATGTGCAGGCAAGTTGTAAACTGGTGGCGATCGCTCATCATGAACCCCCTCAGCCACTCACGCATTGTCAGCATCTACTACGGCAAAGTAAAAGAGTTATTAGCAGCCTTCAGCAGGCGTTAAGAAGTCCGTAAAATGTGAATCCGATTACTCGTGAATTTACCCGCTCTAAAACCGAGCTATGGAAGGCACCTATCGGATCTCTGTAATCCTGATAGAATAGATCCTGAAGAACTCTCTTAAAGTTCAGAACGGCGCATAACTATGGCTACTCTACAGATAGAAAACCTATCCAATGAGCTTTATCTGTCTATTCAAAAGCTCGCAACAGACACTGGCATTAGTATCAGCGATGCCATCATTCAGCTACTGGGCCAGACAGAACAATCTGAGAACTTATCAAGCCAGCCCGCTGAGATACACCGACTCCTAGCGGCCCATCCTCACTTCACCGCAGAAAGCTTAAAAGATGCGCTCCTAGACGCGATTGAGCGAGCCGATCCTAACTACGAACCCGCGATCGCTGAAGCCCTAACCGAAACAATGACGACTATCGACGACCAACCTACTATGAGCGCTGATGAATTCAGAGAATGGCTCACCGAACTATGAGGTGTCCCTTTCACCTAAATTTGCCAGAGCAATTAAAGTTCTTAAAAAGAAATATAAAAGCAAGCGAGAAGCAAAAGCCTTCGTAGAAGCCATCAGTGACATCGTTGAAGAACTAGCTCAATTCCCCGAGCCAAAAGAATCAAGGCAAGAGCCCTGGCCCTCAAATCTCAACTACGCAGAATGGAACCTTCGTAAGCTCACTTTTCCCCTACCTGGACGAAGCGGTGCCGTTGGGCAAGGGCGGCTGATATATCTAGTGAATGACCAGCTTCGAATCATCCATTTACTGTGGCCCTATACCCACGAGGAATTTGATAAACGTCCACCTGATAAAGACTTGAAGTCATTGATACAAGAATTTATAGATGAGTACGGTACATGAACGATTGAGAATAGCAACATGAATCAGCGCACTTACTGGCTGTGCCTATTCAACGCCACCACTTGGCAAGAGTTCTTAGCGGCAGGCGGCGACACCGTAGGCTTTCCGCACACGCAGCACAAAGCGGTTTTTAGCATTCAACCCGGCGACTACATCTTTGCCTACATGACCAAAGCATCCAAATGGGTCGCCACCCTAGAAGTCGTTTCAGACGCTTACTTTGATACCGACACCCAGATTTGGAAGCAGGCCACCTTTCCTTGCCGCATCAAAGTGAAATCCATTAGCCTTCTCGACCCCGAGCAAGGCGTACCCGTTCTTTCGCTTGCGCCACAGCTCAAACTATTTGACAACCTCAAGTCGCCTGCTCACTGGGGACTATTATTTAGAACAGCTCCTCGGAAACTCCCAGCAGAAGATGGCCCGGTGATTGCTCAAGCAATTCAAGCAAAGCAGAACTAGCCGCAGCGCGTCGAACTCAAAAAAATTCTACTGGGTAGAAACTCTTACTTGCCTCTACGTAACAATACGCTTATTATCGTCTCTAAGGTTGTGATGCCACATCGCCGCCTTCTCAGAACTCAACGAAACTTCAGCACCGTTGGCAGGTGTTCACAGCACCTAACCAACGGCTAACGCACAGGATTAACCAGCAATCCCGGACGCTAAGGGTAAATGTAACCTTTAGCCAGCCCGATTTGCACGTCATCTTCTGTGGTTGGCTAAAGATTCGCGAGTTCTGGGTTTCCTTAAACCCTATATACAACAGGAACCCCAGAATCACCATGTCTACCCTTTTGCCTCAGGTCGCTTTTGCGTCCACTTTGCCACCTGCTCACCGCTCGGTTGCCCCAGCCGAACCCGTTCGCCATACGCTATGCGGTAGCCTCAGCGCCGTGCAAGCCACCATCAAACTGCTGTACAAACTCAACTATGCCGAGCCTAACGACTGGAGCCAGCCGCAGCCCACAGGTCGCCATAATGAGGTGATCTCCGTTTTAACCCGACGAGTGAGCGTAGGCTAGCTGCTGACCTGGTGCTAGTGGGGGCGGTGGCCGATGTCTGACTCTACAACTTGAATGCCTTGGGAAGCAAAGGGCGCAACCTGTAGCTGAAGATCGCGATCGCTCATTTGGCTGCGAACGGTTTGGGCAATTTGGTTGGCCTGCTCCAGAGTTTCGCACAGGGTGAACACAGTGGGGCCAGAGCCTGACATCATGGTGCCAATGCCGCCCGCTGCGGCGGAAGCTGCGGTCATGGTTTCTTTGAGCTGGGCGACTTTAGCGTGGGCGGGTAGAACAACTTTTTCAAGGTCATTGTGCAGGTGGCTGCCGATTGTTGCTGATGCGTGAGTTGCGATCGCTCTAACCATTTCCCCTGAGTGAATTCGCGCCTGCCTTTCTGCTAGGCTGGCCGTGTTTTTTAGCGATAGGTAGGTGCGCTCAAACTGCTGGCGATAGGCTTTGTAGGCCCAGGGCGTAGAAACTGAGAGACTGTTGTATTTGGCTAATACGGCGCAAAGGGACGGTACTTTAGGTAAGGAATCGACATTTTCGCCGCGTCCGGTGGCGATCGCACATCCCCCTGCCAAGCAAAACGGCACGTCTGATCCTAACTCAGCGCCTAGCTCCTGCAGCTCAATGCGAGTCAGCCCGATCTGCCACAGCACATTAAGCCCAAACAAAGCCGCCGCCGCATTCGCTGAGCCGCCCGCCAGCCCAGCGCCTACCGGAATTTTTTTATCAATCGTAATTTCCACGCCGCCTGCTTGATTGGTGCGGTTAGGAAAGCGCTTTTGCAACAGCCCCGCCGCCCGATAAGCCAGATTGGTATGGTCGCTGGGCACCTGCGGATGATCGCACAATAGCCGAATGGCTGGCACTTTCAGCGGCCTTAATGTGATGCAGTCGGCCAGGGCAACGCTTTGCATGATCATCACCAGCTCGTGAAATCCGTCGGGGCGATCGCCAATAATTTCAAGATAGAGATTAATCTTAGCGTTGGCCAACAGCCTGATCATGAGGGCAACTCTCCACTTATGTCATCTATTACATCGCCAAGTACATCGCTAAGCGCCACCCACTCGGCCACGCCCAAGCCCTCTGCTCGAATTTGAGGATTAATCGAAAGCTTTTCTAAAACAGCGGTGAGCACATCACGATCTACAATGCCTTGCAAATTGTTACGCAGCATTTTTCGCTTTTGCGCAAAGCCTACCTTGACTATCTGAGCTAGCCGAGCCGGATTTTTTGCCGGGGTAGGAAAAGGTCTAGGCCGCAGCCGAATTACCGCCGACTCTACCTTGGGCGGCGGCTTAAAAGCGGTAGGCGGCACTATGCAAATTTCTTCGCACTCGGCTAGATACTGGGCGCGGATGGTAAGGGCTCCGTTGGCGCGAGTGCCTGACTCGGCGCAGAGGCGATCGCTAATTTCCTTTTGCACCAGCAGCACAATATTGCCAAACGGGTGCGGATTCGGGCTGGTAATCGTGCCTAGCAGCTTTTCTAAAATGGGCGCAGTGATGTAGTAAGGAATGTTGGCCACGACCTTGTTGGGCCGAGCCAGCTCAAAATCAATTAGCGCCTGCTCAAAATTTAGCTTTAAAAAATCCGACTCAATCAGCCTAAACTGACCCGATGCCATTGCCGCGATAAACTGCTCGCTGAGCTGCAAGCACAGGTCTCGATCAATCTCTACAGCCAGCACCTGAGCGGACGTGTTGAGCAAGCGCTGGGTCAAAACGCCTTGCCCTGGGCCAATTTCAAGCACATGGTCGCCCAGCGCCAGCTCGCCCGCTGTGACAATTTGGGTCAAGATATGGTCATCGCGCAGCCAGTGCTGCCCAAATCTTTTGCGGGCTCTAGAACTGCTTTTAAGATTACCGGGAGGAGCCAATGGCAAAGTTATCCTTAGATATTTGTTAACGCTTGAGGGGGCGCAACTTATTTTATAGCAACCTGCCAAAGCCGCTCCCACATAAACTTAAAATGAGTCATGCTACCCGCATCGTTCACGGAGAACTGCCCGATGGAAAAGCCCACCCTGCCCGATCCTAGCGCTCAACCTCAGGCCCAACCTCAGGCTCAACCTCAGAGCAAGCTGCCGACAACGCCGCTGCGCTGCTTTACGGGTGCTCTTACAGCAGGCACCTTTTCGCTGCTGGCCTATCGGCTAATGCTATCGATTGCCACCACCTTCGCCAATAAGCCCGTCGTCTCTTCCAATCCGGCAGTCGTTAACATTTCGGCGGCGGTGCGTACGCTGGTGGTGGGCATGGTGGCGCTGGGCGCGAGCGTGTTTGGCATTGCAGCTTTAGGGCTGACGGCCTTGGGGATTCAAATACTGTTTAAAAAGATGCGAAAAACAGATTTAGAAGCTCATGCAGAAGAGACTGAAATCGGTGAGTGAAGCCAGTCTAAAAAAACTTGATGAAAGCCTTGTAAACGTCTTAACATCTCAATTCACGCGCTGGCAGTTGTGAAGTAAGGTAGTCTGGCGATAATCATTGACCTACTTCAAGCATATGGCACAGATTTTTATCTCGGCAGGTCACGGCGGCATCGAAAACGGCAGGCCCGATCCGGGCGGTCGAGCAGGCGGCACCACCGAAGCGCAGCAGATGATTGCGCTGCGAGATTTGATTGTGCCTGAGCTGCGATCGCGCGGCTACGACGTGCTTTCTGTGCCCGACGACCTAAGCTTGGCCCAAACCATCGGCTGGATCAACGCACGCGCCAAATCGGGAGCCGTCGCCCTAGAAATTCACGCTGAAGCCTTTAGCAATACGGCGACTAGAGGGGCGACGGTATATTACATTGCCAATAATCGCGATCGCCGCAGCCAAGCCGAACTTATCTTACTGAACCTGCTCAAAGAAGTCCCTGAGCTGCCCAGCCGAGGCGTTAACCCCGACACCGCCGCTGGCACAGGCAGTCTAGCCTTTTTGCGCCAAACCGTAGCCCCGGCCCTGCTTACCGAAATCGCCTACCTCACCAATCCCAAAGACTTCGCCCTGCTCACCCAAAGGCGGCGCAACTTTGCAGTGGGCCTTGCCAATGGCCTTGCCGCCTGGAGTAAAGCCGTCACGGGCAGCAGCCCTACCCCACCGGGCCCAGAAGGGCCTGAATACCCCACTATTAACACTGAGTTCAACGGCGCATCCTATGCCGATAAAGGCATCATCATCAGCGGTAACGCCTACATCCCAGTAGATTTAGCCAGCTTGCTCGGTACCGACATAGCTACTGCTGACGCCATTCGCCGGGTTCGCTATCGTGGCGTGGTGTACATCAAAGCAGTTGATCTCAAGCCTTTTAGCGTTTCGGTAGGGTGGGACGCCCCGACTCGAACCCTGAAGCTGCGCTCTGCGGCGATGCTCAACATCTGCCCCGGCACGATTGATGTGATTATGAGCCGGGGTAGCACCACCGAAGCGCAGCTCGCTATTTTTTTACGGCAGGGCAACGGCAACGCCCTCGATTTATTTCCCGACCTGCCCAAAATATATCGAGAAGAAGCCACTGTTGAAGGCGTAGACTACGACATCGCCTTTTGCCAAATGTGCGTAGAAACCAATTTTTTGAAATTCTCTAGTTCAGTCCAGCCTGTTCAAAATAACTTTGCAGGGCTAGCAGACGGCACGGGCAACTTAGCGAGCTTCGACAGTGCTCGCCTCGGCGTTCGCGCTCAAATTCAACATCTTAAAGCCTATGCCAGCACAGAGCCGCTGGTGCGTGAAAAAGTCGATCCGCGCTTTAACTTTGTCAAAAGAGGCATTGCCCCGCTGATCGATCAGCTCAGCAACCTGTGGGCGGCTGATCCGCTGTATGGAGAAAAGATCATGGCTCGACTGCAAGAGCTGTATAAGACGGCTGGACTGCTTTAGAGCGAATTATGTTGCACTGGCCAACTCACAAACTGCCACGTCGCACATTTTGAAACGTTCAGATTTTAGAGACTGTTAGGGAACGCTGAAAAATATCTTGATTAGCCAAAAACTCACCACTACTATGCAGACATCTTCCTCCGCTTTTGTCTTTTCTCCTGTCTTTTGTAAGCGCTGGCTTTTCAGCTTAATCGCGCCTCAAGCTGACCATCAAGCTACAGAGCAATCTTCAGAGAAAGCTACAGAGAAAGCCACAAAGCCAGCCGTTCAATGGAATTTGCGCCGAGGGCTTTCCTGGCTCTCTTGGGGCGGCGGCTGTTTGCTTTGGCTGGCGCTGATGCTGCCGGCTCAAGCAGCGGTAGAACTGCGAGTGGCGATCGCCCAAGGCAAAACCGCCATCAACATCGGCAGCTCTACAACGGGCATTATCAGCAACGGCAGCAATCAGGCGCTCTATCAGCTACCAAAGCTGCAGGGCATCACCCTCAAGGCCGATACCAACGGCGTAGACCTAACCAACGGCGGGCAAACGCTCTCAGAATCAAATGCGTTTTGGCTAGAGCCTTCTGAAGATGGCCTGGTATGGATTGGCGATAAATGGTATCGCGGTCGGGTGCAGGTAACGACCGAAAACGGCGAACTCACTGCCGTTAACTACGTTGATTTAGAAGATTATTTATATAGCGTGGTAGGCAGTGAAATGCCCACTAGCTGGCCCCAAGCGGCGTTACAGTCTCAGGCAGTTGCCGCGCGTTCTTACGCACTCTATAAGCGCTCCAAGTCGCGCAGCCCTTTGTACGACCTCAATAGCACAACAGCCTCCCAGGTTTACAAGGGCATTGCTCAAGAAGCGCCTAGCACGATTGCCGCCGTTGAAACCACCTCTAATCAGGTCGTAACCTACAGCGGTCAGGTGATTGAGGCGATTTTCCATTCTTCTTCGGGCGGGCATACCGAAAATGCCAGTGAGGTGTGGAGCAGCGATGTGCCTTATCTGCGCGGCGTTGCCGACTATGACCAAAACGCGCCCGTGTATAGCTGGCAAAAAAGCTTTAGCCTGAGTGAGTTTAGTAATAAAGTAGGCGGCGTGGGTACCGTGCGCAGCTTAGGAACGCCTCGACTCACCACTCAGGGCCGAGTAGCTTCTATGAGCATTACGGGCGATCGCGGCACCCAAACCTTCAAAGGCAGCGACCTGCGCTCGGCGTTAGACTTACGCAGCACTCGCTTCACCATTCAAATGAATGGCAACAATGTGACGGTAGCAGGCTTTGGCTTTGGTCATGGCGTGGGCATGAGCCAGTGGGGGGCGCGCAGCCTAGCTGAGCAGGGCTGGAGCTTTGAGCAAATTTTGGAGCATTATTATCAGAGCACGGCGATCGCGCAGCTCGAAGAATAAGCCTCTATACCTCGCAGAGCACTTCCTAACAGTCAGTGATATGAAGATCCGGTTAAACGTCGCTCGACTAATTGCAATCTTTTTTACGGTAGCCTGCATTTGTGCCGCAACTGGCAGCTTTTGGGCAAAAGATAGCAGCGTAAATACGCCGATTTCTCTGGCTTCTATCAACCCGGTAACGGCTGATAATACAATCAGCGATCGCCAGCCGGAGCCCGCTCGCATTTACGCCGTGAGCCCGCAGATACTAGCTGTTGAGGTGTCCGCTCCAGCCGTCATTTTAGGGAAGCAGCAGCCTTATGCGGCTTTACCCGGTGACCGCCTACAAAGCAGCTCAGCTAGAACGACCGTCGAGCGAGCGGGCGTGGCTATTGGTGAAAAGGTTGGCTCAGACGACCAGATTATCTTTACCTATGACCGCGTTCGGCCCGACAGCTTTAACCTTGCCGCCGCTGATTCGCCCGCGAGCTATGCGATTTCATCAGCGCAGGACAATCGCTATGCGAACCCGACGCTGCCGCTCTCGGTTTTTCGTAAAACCAAGCCCACGGCTTTTGCTGAAGTTGGCTCACAGGGCAACTTTCAATGGCCTGCTGCCCACACCTTATTTTTGACGCTGCCCGCGCCAATGCAGCCAGGGCAAACCTATCATCTCAGCTTTCCATCCCTGGGCCTCGTTGAAAATAGCTTCAGCTATCAGCCAATGACGGCTCGCAGTGAGGCGGTTCACGTTTCCCAGCTAGGCTTTCGGCCCGATGACCCGCTAAAGGTGGGATATCTTTCTACCTGGATGGGCAATGGCGGCAGCCTAGACTATGCAGATGGCCTTGGTTTTCAGCTTATTAACCAAAAGACAAACGCGCCAGCCTACAGCGGGAAGGCGCTGCTGACTCGCCCCGCCAAGCAAACGGAAGATCCTAGGGGTAACGACTATACGCTCACTGAAGTTCACCAGCTAGACTTTAGCGACTTTAAGCAGGCTGGAGAGTATCGCTTGTGTGTAGAAGGCGTAGGCTGTTCGTTTGCGTTTGCGATCGCCCCAGATACATGGAAACAGGCTTTTTTCACGGCAGTGCGCGGCTTTTACCATCAGCGCAGCGGGATAGCAATTGGGCCACCTTTTACGAGCTACAGCCGCCCTCGGGCCTTTCATCCAGATGATGGGGTGAAGGTATACCAAGCCGACGTGAGCCTGCTAGAAGTTGATATGGGCTTAGGAAGCCGCCCTACGTTTGCAGCCCTCGCCGAGACCAAAACGAACCAAACGCTCTCTAACGCCTGGGGCGGCTATTTTGACGCTGGCGATTGGGACAGACGCATTCAGCATTTGGTCGTTCCCCGAGGCTTGTTAGAGCTGCACAATTTGTTTCCGGCCTACTTCAAATCAGTTAACCTCAATCTGCCAGAATCCAACAACGCCCTGCCCGATATTTTAGATGAAGCGCTGTGGTCGCTTGATTTTTTCCGTCGCTTGCAAACGGCAGACGGCGGCATTCGCGGCGGCATCGAGTCGGCAGAGCATCCTCAGTTTGGTGAAGCGAGCTGGCAGGAGTCACAGACGGTCATCGCCTATGCGCCTGACGTTTGGTCTAGCTATTCATATGCAGGCGTTGCTGCCCGAGCTGCCTTCACGCTAGCCAGCTATGACGCCCAGCTAGCCGCCACCTATCGAGAAAGCGCGCTCAAAGCCATGGCCTATGGTGAGGCTCACTATGCGGAGTACGTCGCCCAAAACTATACAGGCGAACTTCAGCACAATGTTAAAGATCAGCGCAACCTGGCTGCGCTAGAGCTATATCGGCTAACCCAGTCACCGCGCTGGCACGACTTGTTTTTAGCGACGACCGTATTCCAAGACGCTCAGTCTGAGCCGTTTGTGTATGGCTCTCATGAGCAGCGCGATGCGGCTTTTGTGTATGCGCAAATGAATAGCGACGCTGTAGAAAAGCAGGTGCAGGCTAACGCGCGGGCCTCTTTCTTGCGCTATGCCGACGCTTTAGTCTCGCTGACCGAAACAACGGCGTTTGGCTGGAGTAAGGATCATCCTGAGTCACCGCTGGGCTGGGCTAATGGACTAGGTGCACCCAAAAGTGTGAATATTTTGCAGGCCCACGCGCTCACTCAAGATCCTAAATATTTACT
This sequence comes from Phormidesmis sp., assembly GCA_049646385.1. Lineage (GTDB taxonomy): Bacteria > Cyanobacteriota > Cyanobacteriia > Phormidesmidales > Phormidesmidaceae > Phormidesmis. The sequence goes on from JBARVS010000138.1 coordinate 10,274, forward strand.
AGCAGGCATTAGCAGTACGCAGTTTTCGGCGGGGGCCAATCCTGACAATATGTTGTTTACAACGGGGTTGGGCGATCGCAGCCCGCAGCACCCGCTCATCATCGATCAGCGCATCACCGGGCAGGCACCCCCACCCGGCATCACCGTTTATGGCCCAGCCGATCTTAGCTTTTACCAAGACTATTGGACAATCGATGCGATCGCTAGCAGCACCTTCCCACCTCCGACTCAATGGCCGACCGTAGAGAACTATTTTGACGTGTACCTATATCCGCTCGGCGCAGAATTCACCGTCGATTATATGCTTTCGCCTGCCTACACTTGGGGGTACTTAGCCGCTCGGTCAGGAGCATAAAGGTACTACGTTTCTAGGGCTGTAAAGCTATCAGCCAAAAGATGTGATTTTGGCGTTGGCCTGAAAAACTAGCTGATCGGGTTCAACGGTTAACTGAGTGAACTGAAGCGTAATATCGCCAATGTCAAAGGTGCGAAAGTCTAACAGATCTTGGGTGCTGGCGATGAGCGATCGCGTCAATTCCGGCATATCGTTTGCCCCTTCATCGTACTGAACCTCTTCTAAGGTCACGCCATGACCTTGCTCTACCAGCTTGGGCTTAGCCGAAAAAGCAATGTGATGCGTTTCTACCCGCTCAATTAGCATGACATCGGCCTCCACCGCAATCCGTCCGGCTTCGGGAATAGTAAAGCTCACGTTGCTCGCATCAGTGGTTACTTTCTCACCCGATGCTAAATCTATCTTTTGGCCCCGCATCTTTTGCTTAACGTAAGCCGCATTAAAGGCCGTTTGCACATCTTCTGGCTTTAGCACAACTCGCGCTTCGGCGTCGGCAGGAGCGTCTAGCGCAAAAGTGCCCGTTGCTATTTTCATCATGCTGATGTCAACCGGGCCTGTCTGCAGCGACAGATCTTCGGTTCGCAAATCGTTTTGAATGACCAGCCCTTTGCCCTTTACCAAAACGCTGTCAACCTGTCCTTGCGTTAGCTTCAAAGGATCGGTATGCACCTCTATATTCAGCGCGTCAAAGCTGTCGAGCTGAGACTTAATCAAGGTTTCGGCAGCGCTGCTAATCGCCTGCTCGCCAATGTCTAAACCTGTCGAACTCATACGGAATTCCTTTATTGTGATGAGGCTGTGCGTGACAGCATAAAGACTGTGAGTGTCATCAGCCTTCTGCCCAAAGAGCGAAGCTCATCAGTCAGCAAAGCGAAGCTCATCAGTCAGCAGGCTTAAGCGATGCTGCAAAACTGCTTAGCGGCGGAGAAGTTCGCAGGAAAGCTTGCGGCCAATTCGTCAGCAAACGGCGCTCATCAGCGGCTGCCACGACTGCACGGCTTGCAAAATAGTGCGATAGCCCAGGGCATTAGGATGGATGCCATCGGCATGGAGGCGATCGCCCACCCAAGCTTCATCCTGATGCGTCCAGGCTGCTAATAAATCCAAATAGGGCACCCCATGCGCCGCGCACAGTCGCTGGGTCACGTCTCGATAGCGAGCTTGATCGGCCCCGCTAAAGTACAAAACATTAGCAAATGGCATCGCTGCCTCGTTCACGGGCACCATCCCTACAAAAAAGACCGGGCAAAGCTGACAGGCATTACACAGTAGCTGGTCAAGCTTTTGTCCAAAGGTTTCTATCTCTGTCACCGGGCGACCCGTCGAGCGGCCAGCTCTAGCAGAGTCATTAACCCCCACTGACAAAATCAACACATCAGGCGTACGGTGACGAAGCTCGCCGCGACCCTTAAACTCTTGCTCTAGCCGACTAGCGACCTGTGCCACGCCATCGCCACGTACGCCCAAGTTGTACAAAACTGGCCCTGGCTGCTCAGGGTTCATCCAGCCCAGCCGCAGCCGCTCTACCCAGCCGCCGCCCTCATTGTCGCCATAGCCGTATACCAGGCTGTCCCCTATGGCAATCACCTTTTTCGGATGGGCTAATGTCTTTGGGCCTGCCTTTGGGCCTGCCTCTTGACTAGATTGCCAGGTCAGTGACTGGGGAAAAGTTGCCGTCATAAAGTTTTTTTTGATTAAAAAATCGATTTAAACCTACTCAGAAATAGCACGAACCTAAGTGGCTTTGCAAATCTTCATACTTCGGCTTTAAAGCTTTAAAGCATCTACACCAAATATCTACACCAAATGTTGAGAAACCGTCGCGGCCAGCTTATTTGTCCAGTGGTCTACTAGCTCGGCGCTAGCAGCTTCGACCATGACGCGAACCAGCGGCTCTGTGCCTGAAGCGCGAACTAAGACACGGCCCTGATCGCCCATCGCAGATTCTGCCTGGGCGATCGCCTGCTGCACCGCTGCGCATGTGTGCCAGTTCCCCCTCACGGTTGGGTCTTCTACTCGCACGTTCTCAAGCCGCTGTGGATAGGTTTCAAAGCTTTGGGCCGCTAGCGCTGTGAGCGAACAGCCCGCCTGCTTGAGCAACGTTGCTAGGTGCAAAGCCGTCAGAATGCCGTCACCCGTCAGGCTGTAGTGATGGCAAAGAATATGGCCCGACTGCTCACCGCCCAGCATAGCGCCCTGATTGACCATTTCGGCAAAGACATGCTGATCGCCTACGGGCGTGCGAATGAGCTTGCCACCCTGCTTTTCCCAGGCTCTTTCAAACCCCAAGTTGGCCATCACGGTAGAAATAATCGTGTCGTTAGGCAGCTTGCCTGTTTGCTTTAGGGTTTGGCCCCAAAAATATAAAATGTAGTCGCCATCGATCACGCGGCCCTGCGCATCGACTGCCATCACGCGATCGGCGTCGCCATCAAAAGCAAAGCCAATATCGGCGTTAAGCTCACGAACGGCGGCAGTGAGCTGGCCTAAGTGGGTAGAGCCGCAGTTAACGTTGATGCGATCGCCATCCGGCAGTCCGTTCAAAATCACCACGTCTGCTCCCGTTGCCTCAAACACCTGCTGAGCTACTCGGGTCGCCGCGCCCCAGGCAAGATCTAACACAATGCGCAGGCCGCTCAGGTCAGGATGCGGCTGAAAAGGCTGATGGAGAAAATCTACATAGCGCTCTACTAAGTCGGGGCGCTGGTAGATGCGGCCCCACTGAACAGAATCAGATTCTGGCAGATTGAGTTGGGAAAAACTTTCGTTGCCTGATCCTTGTCCTGCTAATCTCTGGCCTCGCAGCGCTGACTCAATCTGCCGCTGAAGAGCCGTAGAAAGCTTAGTGCCATCGGAGCCAAAAAACTTGATGCCGTTGTCAGCCGGCGGATTGTGACTGGCTGAAATCATGATGCCGCCCGCATTGCCTAAGGCCAAATGAGCCACGGCTGCGGTAGGACACAGGCCCATATTCCAGACTTCTAGTCCGGCGGTGGTGAGGCCGGCAGCTAGACCAGCGGCCAGCATATCGCTAGAGGTGCGTGAGTCTTGACCCACGATAATTGGCCCTGTTTCACCGCGATCGCGCAGCACCTGGCCCGCCCAAAACCCAACCTGAGTGGCCAAAGGCGCTGTGAGCAGCGTGCCCGCTTTGCCACGAATGCCGTCAGTACCAAAAAGAGGCGTGCTAGGCAGCGGCTGAATGGCACATCTGGCAGCAGGGACAGAACTAAAGCCGCCTGCTTTTGCGCTGTTTGACTGGCTATCTGACTGGTTCCTCGACTGGCTATCCATCCCTCCACGCTGGTTTTGACCATTTACCTGACTGCTTTTTAGCGGCGAACTCACCATCTTTGACTCCTTACACACCAATTTAATTTGTTCCTGTTTTCTCTATCAGCTAGCTATCCAATTTTTCTAAGGACTCAAAATAGCCCCATAAGCTAGCCTAATCAGCCGCGAGCATATCGCCTTATTACGAGTGGAGGATATCACCTCAGACTGATGAATGCCGACGAATGTGCCAATTACTGTAAAGTCCTAATAAAGCTACTGAAGATAACTATCGATTGTTCTTCGTAAAAGCCTGTACTGTCTTTTGGAATCGGATTAAGTCGCTAAAATTACTAAGGACAGTATCAACCTAATTTGAACTAACTTATTCCACTATGCCCACTCCGTCTCCAAATGAGCTTGCTGCAGATTTTTCTGCTGAAAATGCTTTCAAGCAAGGCGTTGCTGAGTTCAATCAGCAGGCGTTTTATGCCTGTCATGACACGCTAGAGGCGATTTGGATGGAGGCCGAGACTGCTGAAAAACCTTTTTATCAGGGCATTTTGCAAATAGCGGTAGGGTTTTACCATTTGGGTAACCTCAACTGGCGCGGCGGCGCGATTTTGCTAGGTGAGGGCGTTCATCGGCTGCGGCGATTTGAGCCTAGCTACCGGGGCATTGTGGTTGACGAGCTGGTGGATCAGGCGGCGGACTGGCTGGCGCGAGTTCAGCTAGCTGGCCCGGAAGGACTAGAGGCAATCATGGCGAATGTAGGCACAGGAGCTACGCCACCGCTTCCTCAAATTAAGTGGAAAAAGCAGCCAGCTGAAGCGGCCAGCTAAAGCGGCCAGTTGAGAAAGTAGGTTGCTATTCGTGCTAAATCCTGGCGCCAGCGACTACTGTGGAAATAGGTTTTATTGATACGGCGGCAGTGCGATCGCCCACCTGAGCTTTGAGAATGCACCATCGGCAGTTAAACCATCGGCAGTCAAATCGTTTGCTTCTTTACAAAAATGCCCTACGCTCCATGCTGGCTGTAGCGCTCTTTACGACGATTCCTTTGGTTACTCAGGGGCTATTGCCTGCGTTCTTGTCTCCTGCTCAGGCCCAGTCTAATGGGCAATCTGGCGGCGCTATTCAAATGAAGGCCAGCCGCGTAGAAGCCAATTCTAACAGCGGCGTTGTCACCGCTACAGGCAACGTACGCATCGACTACCCTAGCCGAGACATCCGGGCAACCTCAGCGCAAGCTCAGTATTACAGCCGCGAGCAGCGCATTGTCCTAAGCGGTAATGTAGACGTGCTGCAAGAAGGCAACACGCTGCGAGCTGAAACTGTCACCTACTTAATTACAGAAGGCCGCTTTGTCGCGACCCCAAGTGCTAATGAGCAAGTAGAAGCCGTTTACATTTTGCCCGCAGCGCCAGCGGCTGGAGCGAATGGAGGAGCTGCTCAAGCACCACCGCCGCCCTCTATTCCGGCTGTGCCCAGTGAGCTGCCAACTGAGCTTGGCCCGATAGAGAGTCCTAGCGGCTCGTAGTTATTTTGCAATTATTTAGGAGGGATCAGGCGATGACTTCTTTGACAAAATCTGAGCCCGTTACCTCATTTGAGCGCTCTCCTGATTCAAAGCTGGTGCTCGAAAATGTGCAAAAAACCTATGGCAAGCGAACGGTTGTAAAAGGCGTTAATTTATCGGTGGCTCAAGGTGAGATTGTGGGCCTGCTGGGGCCAAATGGAGCGGGTAAAACCACGACTTTTTACATGGCGACGGGGCTGGTTAAGCCGGACATTGGCAAGGTATTGCTAGGCAACCAAGACATTACGAGCCTGCCGATGTATAAGCGGGCTCGGCTCGGGATCGGTTATTTGGCGCAGGAGGCGAGCGTTTTTCGTAACCTGAGCGTGCGCGATAACTTAAAGCTAGTGATGGAGCAAACGGGGGTGCCTGCCTATGAACGCGGCGATCGCCTGCACAAGCTGCTCAAGGAATTTCGCCTGGAGACGGTGCAGCACTCGCTAGGCATTCAGGTATCGGGCGGCGAGCGCAGGCGAACGGAGCTAGCGCGGGCGTTGGCAGCAGGCGTACAGGGGCCAAACTTTTTGTTCTTAGATGAGCCCTTTGCGGGCGTTGATCCGATCGCGGTTTCAGAAATCCAAACGATTGTGGCAGAGTTGCGCGATCGCAACATGGGCGTTCTCATCACCGATCACAACGTGCGTGAAACCCTGCAAATTATCGACCGGGCCTATATTATGAGCGACGGGCAAATCTTAGCCTCGGGCAGCGCTGAAGATCTCTCTGACAATCCGCTCGTTCGCCAATACTACTTAGGGGACAGTTTCCAGCTATGACCTCTAGCGCTGCGCCTAGCTTTGCCCAAAAAATCGCCCGCTGGCTGCCACATCTGCCCCTTATGGATCGCTACATCAGTCGCGAGCTAACGCTGCCTTTTTTGTTTGGCGTGGGTGCCTTTTCCTCCATTGGCGTTTCGGTCGGAGCGCTCTTTGAGCTAATTCGCAAGGCCACTGACTATGGCCTGCCCTTCTCACTGGTGTTTGAAGTCTTTCTGCTGAGCCTGCCTCAGTTCGTCGTGCTGGCTTTTCCAATGTCTACGCTGCTCGCCACGATGATGACCTACAGCCGATTTTCTAGCGACAGCGAGCTGATTGCGCTGCGAGGCTGTGGGGTAAGCGTCAAGCGAATTATCGTGCCTGCTGTGGTGCTCAGCCTGCTGATCACCGGGCTAAGCTTTGCGGTGAATGAAGTGGTGGCTCCGGCCAGTACGCAGCGGGCAAAACTACTGCTCTCACGGGCGCTAGATGAAGAAAAACCGCCCTTTAAAGAGGGCAACATTACCTTTCAGCAAGAAGAAGACGACAAGCTAGTGCGGTTTTTTCACGCCCGCAATTTTGATGGCACCGTAATGCGAGGCATCACCGTTGTAGACTTCTCCCAAGAAGACAACGAAGATGGCCTCAAGCAAATTGTCAGCGCTGACACGGCTACCTGGAGTTTTACCCGGAACCTATGGGAGTTTACGAACGGCACTGTTTATGCGGTATCGTCTAGCGGTTCTTTCGGGCAAATTATTCGGTTTACAAAGCAGGATTTGCAGCTACCCCGCACGCCCTTAGATTTAGCGCAAACCACTAAAAAAGACGAAGAAATGAACATCGCCGAGGCAAAGCGCTACTTAGAAATACTTCGTCAGACGGGAGACGAAAAGGCCGTGCGCCAGCTTAGGGTGAATATTCAAAACAAATACTCGGTGCCTTTTGCCTGCGTTGTGTTTGGCTTAGTCGGCTCGGCGGTAGGCGTACGGCCCCAGCGCACGGGTAAGGCCACCAGCTTTGGCGTCAGCATCGTAATTATTTTTGGCTATTACGTGCTGAGCTTTGTGCTGGCCGAAATGGGCGGGGCCGGGATCGTCAGCCCAATTGTGGCGGGATGGCTACCGCTGGCGTTGGGGTTAGGGGCGGGGATGGTGCTGCTAGTGAGGGTTTCTCGGTAGTTTGGCAGCTTCTTTGAGGACTTTTTAAGAGCGGGGCTGAAGCGTCCAAGGCCGATACCCAGCGCGGGCGCACTGCGTGAGGGCCGTATCTACCGTGACCTCGGTGGCATCTACAATGTCGATGACGCAGGTGCTATAGCGGGCGGGCAAAATGCTGCGGCCACAGTTTTGCAATACTTCGGTAGAAGGCTCTTGGAGAAAAGCCTGGTGAATATCGACGGTGCAGTTAGCGACTTCTACGGGGCGGCGCGATCGCTCACATACCAGCAGCGCACTATTAGCCGTTAGCCCCGTCAGTTCGTTAACATCAACCACACAAGTGCCCAGATCCTCAGGATAGCGGGCGGCGGCGCAGGCAGCGATCGCATCGGCTTGGGCTACCCCCGAGTCAGCCATTTCAGCGGCACAGTCATAATAGTTAGGGCTAGCGGCTACGGCGGCGCTGCTAAGTGTGCCCAAGGCCAAAAGGCTAGCTGGAACGGCAAACGAAAGAGCACTAGCCGTCGAAATAGCGGTCAGTCTAGAGACTCCATTCTTTAAGTCGGTCTTCATACTGGTTCTCATACTGGTTTTCAAGTTAAGGGCAACACGCGCTAGGCGCAGTCGATAAGATGAATTAGGAGGTGTCATAGACATCTTTAAAAGGAGCCTTATTGCTAGGAGAGTGCTCTAAATCTAATCTACAGTGAATAGAGTGAAGATAACGATACGTACGGTCTACGGTCTACGGCAAGCGCATACGCTTAAGAGTGTTAGTAAGTCACATCATCTTTGTACTGTGAAGATCTGGCAAGATCATGCAAATTTTGCCAAATGCTTTGTCAGACATTTCAATAAACAAAACAAATGCCTAAACCAGTTAGGCCAGCCAGGATACGACCCCAGCGATAACAGCCGATTAAGAGAGGATTTGATATGCATCTGAGCGAAATCACCCACCCCAACCAGTTGCATGGCTTACCAGTCACTCAGCTAGAAAAAATTGCTCAGCAAATTAGAGACAAGCACCTGCAAACCATTGCCGCTAGCGGCGGGCACTTAGGGCCAGGGCTAGGCGTCGTTGAACTCACGCTAGGGCTCTATCAAACCCTTGATCTTGACCGTGACAAGGTGGTGTGGGATGTGGGCCATCAGGCGTATCCCCACAAGCTGATTACGGGTCGCTATAAGGATTTTCATACCCTGCGCCAGCAAAACGGCGTAGCGGGCTATCTCAAGCGCACCGAAAGCCGATTTGACCATTTTGGGGCGGGACATGCCTCTACCAGCATTTCAGCGGCTTTGGGAATGGCGATCGCCCGCGACCTCAAAGGCGAAAAATACAAAGTTGCTGCCATCATTGGCGACGGTGCCCTCACAGGTGGCATGGCCCTAGAAGCGATCAACCACGCGGGTCATTTGCCTAATACCAACCTTGTGGTGGTGCTCAATGACAATGAGATGTCGATTTCGCCCAACGTGGGTGCCATTCCGCGCTATCTCAACAAAATGCGCCTGAGCCCGCCCGTACAGTTCCTTTCCGACAACCTCGAAGAGCAGTTCAAGCAGCTTCCCTTTGGCGAGTCGCTCACCCCTGAGCTAAGCCGTTTTAAAGAAGGCATGAAGCGTTTAGCTGTGCCTAAAGTCGGCGCTGTGTTCGAGGAGCTTGGCTTTACCTATATGGGGCCGATTGACGGGCACAACATTACCGAGCTAATCAGCGCCTTTAAGGAAGCTCACAAACACGGCGGGCCGGTGCTGGTGCATGTAGCCACGATTAAGGGCAAAGGCTATGAAATCGCCGAAAAAGATCAGGTTGGCTACCATGCTCAGTCGGCCTTTGACTTAGAAACAGGGCAAAAAGTCCCCGCTAATAAGCCCAAGCCGCCCGACTACTCAAAGGTGTTTGCTGAAACGCTGATCACGCTGGCCGAAAAAGACCCTACCATTATTGGCATCACGGCTGCTATGGCCACAGGTACCCGGCTGGACTTGCTTCAGGCTAGGCTGCCCAAGCAGTATATTGACGTTGGCATCGCCGAGCAACATGCGGTGACGCTAGCAGCAGGCTTGGCCTGTGGGGGGATGAAGCCCGTCCCCGTGATTTATTCCACCTTTTTACAGCGAGCTTTTGACCAAATCGTTCACGATATCTGCATTCAAAAGCTGCCCGTGTTTCTCGCCTTAGATCGCGCTGGCATCGTCGGCGTAGATGGGCCAACTCACCAGGGCATGTATGACATCGCCTACCTGCGCTGCATTCCTAACATGGTGCTGATGGCCCCCAAAGATGAGGCCGAGCTACAGCGCATGGTGGTCACCGGGGTTGAACACGATGGCCCGATTGCCGTTCGCTATCCGCGCGGCAGCGGCTACGGTGTGCCTTTGATGGAGTCAGGCTGGCAGCCGCTAGAAATTGGCAAAGCCGAAATTTTACGCCGAGGCGACGATATTTTGCTGGTGGGCTATGGGGCGATGGTGTACCCGGCGATGCAAACCGCTGAAATTTTGAGCGAGCATGGGGTTGAGGCGACGGTGGTCAATGCCCGCTTTGCTAAGCCGTTGGATACTGACCTGATGCTGCCTTTGATTGAATCGATTGGGCGAGTTGCCACCTTAGAAGACGGCTGCTTGATGGGCGGCTTTGGCTCTGCCCTGGCAGAAGAACTGTTTGATCGCAAGATGACGCCTGACCTGCTGCGGTTGGGTGTGCCCGATGAGCTAGTAGATCACGCCACGCCCGATCAGTCTAAGGCGGCGCTGTCTCTGATGCCTGCGCAAATGGCCGAGCGCATTTTAGAGCGCTTTAAGCTCAAGGAGGTGAGCCGTCAGCTAGCCGAGCAGCCGCTGTAGCCGCTTACCTTAGCACCGGGGTTTTGCGCTTCTCCCAGCGGTGGTTGATTTGGGTCATTGCTTTACCGATAGAATGGCCCAAAGCATCGCTGCCGCTGTTGCCCTGCATCAGGTCGATTAAAATGCAGCCGACGCCAGTAAGCAAACTGGCAGAGCCCAGCGTGAATAGCACGAGCGCAGCAGATATGAGGCTGTTGAAGGCAAGGAGCGATCACAGCGCTAGTGACAATAAGCTGACGCTAAAAATTAGCACCGCCCCATGCAGCAGCAGCAGCCCCATATGGCTCCATAGGTATTGACGGCTCAGACGCTGGCGATCGCTCCGAATCTTTTTCAGGTTTGCTTTGGCACTTATCGTCTCACTGATCGTCTTTGGCTCTTTTGCAGGTGGCTGCATCAGCCTTTCAAACCCCTGCGCCATGGTTCGGTAGCGTATTTGGTGCTGATGCAGCTGTTGAGAGAGCATCGTTTGCCTGAGCCATGCGCCGCCTAGCAGCGCGGTTGAGACCAATAGCATCAGCACCGAATTCAAAATTAGCAAAATTAGCTGATTGGTTTGCTCAATGCTCATAAAAACTCACTCAGGGAAAGCGACCTACAAAGTAAATAAGTTGGTTCAAATGTACTAAAAAGGGAGCCAGAGTTCAAGCTTTTTTCCTTCAATTTTTTTGAGCCAAGAGGCTAAGCTAGGCTCTCGGCTGACTATTTTGAATTTCGCAGCCATAGTGATTTGATTAAAGAGTGATTTGATTAAAGAGTGATTTGATTAAAGAGTGATTTGACAAAGACAGTTATGCTTCAACTGCCCTCCCTTTTGCCCCTCTCATGGCCATAGACTCTAATCGACCTCGCATTCCTCTCTTTTTTGCTATAGGCATTGGGCTGAGTGTACTAATGGCCGTGTTGAAGGCGATCGCGGCTGGTCTGGCTGAAGCCTATCTTTACGCTATACCCTGGATAGGCGGCTTTCTGCGAAGCATTGAGCTAGCGGAAATTTCCAATTTGCTCGTGTTTGCCCTGCTAGGGAGTGGCATTGGCGCAGCGACCTTGTACTTACCTAACCGTTGGAATACCTGGGCTAAAATGGCCTTGCTGCTGGTCGTGAGCCCCTTTGTTTTCAGCGCTAGCTACATGATGCAGCAGCACTTGTGGATACAGAAAGTGGCGACAAGGGCCGATATTCCTTACAGCGAAGCTCGCGACTTAACCAACCGCTTTCTCAAGCGAGAGTCTGGCAGCGGTGGCTTTTTTGGCTTCTATCCTTTCAGCACCGAAGTGGCAGAGCTGCCCACTCAGCGTCAAAACCTAGAATCTGCTCAGCAGGGCAACCCTAGTGAACTCCTAGCGCAGGAGCTTTCTAGCTACAAAGATCCCAGAGCCGACGCGGTTGCCTACGTCTTTAAACGGGTGGGCTGGCTCGTTCGCTTGATGTACATGACAATTGCCGCTCTTACTGGGCTGATTTATTACTTTAAGGGGCAGGAATGGGCGGATGCTAGGCGGCGCGATGAAGTCGATCCTAAGCCTCGCGCTGGCGTTGCCCCTAAGCCTCCTAAAAAGGACAAGACTCCTTAGGAGAATCTCGATAGCATGGCGTTAATCAGTGATTTGGAGCCGTTGCCAGCGCTCTCGGCTATTATTTTGGCAGGCGGGCGATCGCGCCGGATGGGGCACGATAAAGCGCTGCTTACCCTGCCAGACGGTCGGCCACTGCTGCATCGTACCGCTCAAATTGCCCAGCAGCTGGCTACAGATGTAGTGGTGGTGACACCTTGGAGCGATCGCTACCGCTCGGCCCTACCGCCCCAGGTTCGGCTCATTCATGAAACCACAGCACCAGGCAAAGCGGCTGGCCCCTTGAGCGGCTTTGCCGAGGGGCTCAAGCAAATTTCTTCAGACTGGTGCCTGCTGCTGGCCTGCGATATGCCTTACTTGCAAAGCGCGCCCTTGCAGCAGTGGTGGGCCTGGATTCAACGCCAAACTATTCAAGATCAAACGCTTCGAGATCAAGCAATAATGGCTTCACTCACGCATAGCACAGCCGCCGCTCATACCAAACGTTGGGAACCACTCTGTGGCTTTTACCATTGCAATTGTCAGAGCGCCCTTGAGCAATATTTGAGTAGCCCGTGCAAAGAGCCCGATCAACCTCAACACAACCAGACTAAACCCCGAGCTAGGCTATCCTTTCAGTCCTGGCTCACAACCTTGGCGATCGCACCCTACTCACACCTTCCCAAAAAGATCTTATTCAACTGCAACACGCCTGATGACTGGGCCAGTGTTCATCAGGCGCTTGAATGAGACAATGTTTCAAGACTAATGTTTCAAGACAATGTTTCAAAATGTGAGTTTTCTTATCAAAATTGGTAACGATAGCCGCTGCTAAGAATATCTAAACCAGCCTGTGTTAGAGACTGAAGCCTTAACCCGTGGCGCTTCCGCTAAATATTAAGCTGTGTAAGGATTTCCTCAGATTCCCCTGAATGCGCGACCGGGCTCCCTTATGATGAGTGAATATTTGCAGCCGTTTATACGAGAGTTGGAGATTCAAGCGTGGCTCTTCCATTATTGACTTACCCCCCAAAAAGCCAAAACCAGAGGGTTGAGGGGTATACAGTCCAGGGCGACGATCAGCCCAGAATTTACAGCGCTGAGGCTCTCCTTGAGTACAGCGAAATGACTGAGCTGATCGAAGCTGCCTACCGTCAATTTTTCTTTTACGCCTTTAAGTCTGACCGTGAGGCCCCGTTAGAGTCTCAGTTGCGTAACAGCCAAATCACCGTCCGTGAGTTTGTCAGAGGCTTGCTGCTATCGGAGACTTTCCTCAGCAACTACTACGCCAAAAACAGCAACTATCGCTTCGTAGAGCAGGTGATTCAGCGAGCGCTGGGCCGCGACCCCTACAACGAGCGCGAGAAAATTGCCTGGTCTATCAAAATTGCGACCAAAGGGGTTGAAGGCTTTGTTGACGAGTTGCTAGACAGCGACGAGTACATGGAGAACTTTGGCTACGATATCGTGCCTTACTACCGCCGTCGCATTCTGCCCGGTCGCGAAGTTGGCCAGCGTCCTTTCGATATCAAATCGCCTCGCTACGACGAATACTATCGTGGCATCTTGGGCTTCCCTCAAATCATCTGGCAAGACGAAGTTCGCGGCTTCAAGCCTCAGGAGAAAAAGGCTACAGCGGGCAATCCTTCGCTGTATCTTGATATGGCTCGCAGCGTTAACCCCCGACCGGCAAACACGCCTCGCGTCAACACCTCTACTATCAACATTGGTGCTTCTGTTCCGTTCCGCAAGCTGAACGTGCCAGTGAATGGCAACAGCTAGGCTTACCTAAGCCAATAGCTAAAATATTGTTCTTTCCTCAAAAGGTTATCTGTCGGGGTGGTAAATCCACCTCGGCTTTTTTTATGGAAGGCAGCAGCGCCAAAGATCGCTAAAAAGAGCGCAGTTTGATCAACAGTTTCTCCATTCGCTCAGGTAAGGGGGCTTCACCCACAATCGTAGCCTGCGTAACCGGATGGGCTAGGGTCAGTCGAAAAGCGTGAAGTGCCTGTCCCGGCAGCTTTATGCTAGGCGATTTGCCCGAACCATAGTCTGGATCGCCCACAATTGGATGACCCATATAGGCGCTGTGAACCCTAATTTGATGGGTGCGTCCGGTGTCTAGCTGAAATTGAATCAGCGTATAGTTGCCGAGGCGTTCGAGCGTTTTCCAGTGGGTAATGGCCGTTCGTCCGCCCGCTTCTAGCGAGACAATACCCATTTTTTTACGATGTTTGGGATGACGTCCTATGGGCTGGTTGACGGTGCCTTGCTCCGCTTTGGGTGCGCCGTTGACGATGCCAATGTATTCACGCTGAGCGGTTTTTGCTTGAATCTGGCGCTGTAGGCTGTGCAGGGCAGCTTCTGTTTTAGCGACGACCATCGCGCCAGTCGTATTTTTGTCTAGCCGATGCACAATGCCGGGGCGCTGCACGCCGCCTACGCCAGTTAGCTGCCCTTTACAGTGAAACAAAAGCGCATGAACCAGCGTGCCAGCGTCATGACCGGGGGCAGGATGCACCACCATGCCAGCGGGTTTATTGACTAGCAGCAGATGATCGTCTTCGTACAAAATATCGAGCGGAATGTTCTCTGGCGTAAGGCTGTAGGGGGTGATTTCGGGAATGTTGATTTGGATGCGATCGCCCAACCCTACCAGCACCTTTTTCTGATCGCACCGTTCTCCATTAATCCGCACGGCACCTTGCTCAATCAGCTTTTGCGCTCGATTGCGAGATAGGTCAGCAATCGTTTGCGAAATCCAGCTATCTAGCCGAATAGAAGTCTTGATCTCGACCGTTCTTTCGAGCGTCTTTTCTAGCACTTTTTCTGTGGCTGGCTCCAAGTCTTCTGCTCCGGCTTAGCGGCTTTTAATTTTTCTCTATGTATATTTTATGGGATGGCTTGATTAAGTAGCCGATTGAAGGCTAGCCCAATGCTCACTATGCATTGGCGATGCGGGTGCGAGCTGCGATTGCAGGTCAACGACTTTGCCAACAACGGCCACAGCAGGCGCTTGAAATCCGCTGGCTGCCACTTTTTCAACAATATTGCTCAAGGTGCCAATCAGCTCCTCCTGCTCGGGCCGGGTGCCCCATCGAATCAGCGCTATGGGCGTTTCGACAGCTAGCCCAGCACCGATTAGCGACTGGGTGATATGCGGCAAATTATGGACGCCCATATAAATCACGATCGTTTCAGAAGCTTGCGCGATCGCCCCCCAATTCACCTGTGGCCGATACTTACCCGCCGACTCATGCCCAGTTACAAACGTCACCGAAGAGCTATATCCGCGATGGGTCACCGGAATCCCCGCGTAGGCCGGGGCCGCAATGCCCGCCGTAATCCCTGGCACAACTTCCACCGAAATTCCAGCCGCTATCAGGTCGCCCATTTCCTCACCGCCCCGACCAAACACAAACGGGTCACCGCCCTTTAGCCTCACCACAACAGCCTGCTCATAAGCTTTTTGGTGCAGGAGCTGCGTAATATCTGCCTGAGACATTGAGTGCCTGCCCCGACGCTTGCCCGCGTGGATACGTTCAGCTTGAGGGTTAATCAAGCTCAAAATCGGCTCACTCACCAGCGCATCAAACACCACCACATCGGCGCATTCTATCAGCGTCTTGGCTTTTACTGTCAGCAGCCCCGGATCGCCAGGGCCAGCTCCCACTAGGTAAACCTTTCCGGGCATGTTTGTAGGTAATGTATCTGATGCAGAGAAATCAGCGGTCATAAGGGGCAGCAGGGCTATCAGCACAAAGAATGTAGCTTTATAAAACTATAGCTGTTGCCAACTGTGATACGGTTCTACCGATGCGCTAGCGGATCAGCTCTACTGCCAAATCAGCCACTTCGCAGGTTGCCCCTAGCGTCGGCAGCAGCCGAAAGTTCACGCTAGGAAAGCGCTCGGCGAGTTCTTCTGTGCGGTGAACAATCGCATCGGTAATTCCCCCTGAAAACAAAAAGTAAGGCAAAATAGTTAGCCTCTGATGGCCCTGCTGCATCATTTCAATCACCTGCGTTTCAATATCAGGCGGCGTTGACCAGTAGGCTACCGATGTGCCCAGCCGACTCGCTAAGCCCTTAATCGTTTGATTGCCTTTGGGCCTGCGACTGCCGTGAGCAACCAAAAGCGAGCCTTTTGCAGGGATAGCCGTCCCGCTAGAGGCTAGCCGACTCGCTAATACTTCGGTTATTTTACGGTGACTGCCCAAGTGGGGGCACAGCGTCAGCGTCAGCGAGTCATCTTGCAGCAGTTTTCTGGCCGCTTCTACTTCGGCAGGAATGTCTTTCATGACATGCACCCCCGGCATCAAAAACATCGGCAGTAGTTTAAGCTCACTCACGCCTGCTGCCTTTAGTCGAGCTGCAAACTGGTAAATTTGCTCGCTTAAAGCAATGGGCGCGAGTTCTAAGCAAGCGGTGCCAACGATCACTTCTGAAGGTGGAGCAGCTGGAACCGTGGCGCGAGGCCGTTTTAGCAGCGTTGCTTTTCCTACCGTGTCTGGCTGGCGATCGCCTTTTACTAAAGCAGCAGATTCTCCTTCAACAGCCAATTCCAAATGCTTGCGCACCAAGTCGGCGAGTCGATTCATGGCCTCTTGTGGGCGCGGGTCTCGACTACCGTGTGAAATAAGTAAATACGCAGTAGACGCAACCACAGGTTTCAAAAGATACCTCTTTAATTGGTGTTGAAGGAATAATAGACGGTTCTTTTCTATTGATAGCGAACTTGATGCGCTTTGAATAAGCGTTTTTCATTATCCAAGGTTTAATTGGCAAAAGGCTGTATCGGAAGTTGCACTTTGAAGTGCAATTCCCGCCCTGCGAAGGGTTTAGTCTCAGCATCTCTACAAGCTTTTATTTTTTCAGACCCCTCGCCCTTTGTTGATTCCAGCTTAGGTTTGGCCCACATCGCTGCGCTGTTTTAGTCGGCGGCGTTCTTTGCGGTCGGCGAAGAAAATGGAAAAACTAACGGCAATAACTAGCCCTGAGTAAAAAAACGATGGTATAATTGGACTCCGGTTGCATTTGATATGCATATGGCGAGCGTGGCCAAGTGGTTAAGGCAGTGGATTGTGATTCCACCATTCGCGGGTTCAAGTCCCGTCGTTCGCCCTTTTTTTTAACACATAGTTTGTCAGGTTACAGCGCGGCAGAATTAGGCGAGTAGATAGCTTTCTTATTCGCGATCGCCCCAAGTTCAATAGCTGTTCTACTCTCAATTGCAGAAAGTTTTTGACTAGCCAATGGTAGACCTGTAAGATTTTTGGCAACCGTAGGCGATCGCCTTCACCGCTTCAACCCAAAATCGCTCCTCCGAAAGCTTCTAACGCAATCAATCCTACTTAGCCCACAACATTATCTATAAACAAGAAGGCAACTACAGATAACCTCTTGGCAAAACCCCGTAGCGTTGCAACCAAACCCCATAGCGTTGCAATCAAACCCTGTAACATCGCGACCAAACCTCGTAGCGTTGCGCCCAAATCGAGTTCGGTCGCAACATTATCTATCAACGGGGAAGTAATCATAGATAGCCTACTAACGAAATCGAGTTTTGCCGCGACCAAACGCTGTAACGTCCAGTCATTATCAAGTTATGCCGAGGCAGACTCCTGCAACGTTGACGCCCATCCTTACGGTTTCTCCCGCTAAGCGATAGTGATAGATTGACGGAGATTGGGTTTGGATGGCTGTGATTGTGCGTAAGGGAATACAATATGACGGCTGGATTTGAACTGTTAATAGAGCCTGCGGCGAAAGGGCTGGCGTCGCTGATTACCGATACGACGAAGACGGGCAGCAGTAGTGCCTTAGGAAAGGGCGTTCAGGCTCTTTCCAGCAAATACAAGCAGGCCATCTTCCAAGCCTCGCGCAAGTACATCGAAACTTATCAGAAACGCCACTGTCAGCTAAGAGTTTTAGGAATGCGAGAGCCGATAGACCTGTCGGCAGTGTATACGGGTGTCAGGCTGTTAGATAGCAAAGGAGTATTGCAATACGAGATAGAAGCCTTGGAGGACAGCTTTCGACAGACTCGCCTGCGCGGATATTCCTCTCAGCACAGCGGTGACGAAAAGCATTCGGGGATTGCCATTGCAAACCAAAAGCAGTACCTGATGGTATTGGGCGGGCCGGGTGCCGATAAAAGCACCTTTTTACGGAAAGTTGGGTTAGAGGCTTTGCGCACCTTTTACTATGAGCGGGCAGAGTACAGCCATCGGCTCATTCCAGTGCTGATAGAGCTGAAGCGATTTGAGGCAAATGATATTGACATCGCCAAGTTCATTGCTGATGAGTTTGAGACCTGCGGCTTTCCAGAGGCAGAAGCTTTTACACAGAATGCGCTGAGCCAAGGCAACTTACTCATTTTGCTAGATGGCTTGGACGAAGTGCCTAGCGCCAATCTTAATAAGGTGCTTCAAACCATTCGAGACTTTGGCGATCGCTACGACGACAACCGTTTTATCGCTTCTTGCCGGGTGGCTGCTTCAGGCTATCGGGCCGACGCTTTTCGGCGGTTCAGCAATGTCACAATGGCCGACTTTGACGACAAACAGATCCAGCAGTTTATTCGTAATTGGTTTGGCAGTGCGCAGGATTTGGAGCGCAACAAGGCAGAAAAATGCTGGGAATCCTTACAAAAGCCTGAAAATAAAGCCTCAAAAGAGCTAGCCCATACGCCGCTACTGCTGACCCATCTGTGCCTGGTGTACGACCGCGCCCAGCGCTTTCCAAACAATCGCAGCAGCCTATATAAAAAGGCGTTGCGCATATTGCTAGAGGAATGGGCCGCTGAGAAAAGCATCCTACGTGATGACATTTATGAAGGGCTGAGCATTGAGCAGGAAGAAATATTGCTGTCTGAAATTGCCTATAACGGCATGACAGCAGACCAACTCTTTTTTACCAAGCGAGAGCTATCTGCTCAGATCAAGGTTTTTTTATCCACTAATCTCAACGCACCCAAGTATCTAGATAGCGAAGCGGTACTTAATGCCATAGAAGTACAGCAAGGCATTCTAGTGAAAAGAACCGAAGACACCTATTCTTTCTCTCATTTGACATTTCAAGAATATTTAACCGCTCAATACTTAGTAGATAATAATGAGTGGGAATTGCTTGTACAGCGACATCTCACTAACAGTCGCTGGCGAGAGGTGTTCTTACTGTTGCCGGGACTGACGACGGGCAGGGTGGGTGCAGATAAATTTTTGCTCGCTCTAGAGAAACAGGCAAACAAGTATCTATATAGTTCTAAACTGCAACAGCTTATACAGTGGTCAGAGTTTTCTACTAATGGCTCAGCAGAAAACATAAAGCCTGCGGCTAAAAAAGTATTTGCTATCTTTCTAGCCTGTTCTCTCGCTGTAGATTTAAATCGGTCTCTGGCCCTCGTTTTTGGACAATCTCTGGGTTTTGATTACATGCCTCCTGAGCTAAGCTCCGCCATATCTCTCGCACATTCTCTTAGTCTTGACTTTAATTTTTATCCCGCTCGTTACCTCGATCACTGCATTTATCACGAGTTCGACTTTGACTTCAGCCTTACACATTCTATTGAATTGGAACGCGCAGCCTATTTCTCTCGCTCAGAAATACTTAGCCACTGTGACTTCAATGAATTGATAAAAAAGATAGAGAGAATTAAACCAAACATAGATGACATAAACTTTAAAGGCGCTCAATTCTTAGGTAATCTCTATGGTCTTTGGTTTTCTACCCTTTGCATAGAGACTGAGACGGCAACACTGTCCAAGGA
>JBARVS010000139.1:0-13370 GCA_049646385.1 Phormidesmis sp.
CTGCTAGAGAAGATGCTATTACACGCCCTGCCTCTACAGCAAACTGGGCGAGCTGCGACACACTCACAGAAGTTCTGACGGCTGACTGTTGGATGCGTGCGACTCGATCTGTCGCAGATGGGGGCCCAACTGACCCGCCATTGAGTAGGCGTAGCGACAGCACATCTCCTGCGCTAGGTAGTTTTGTAGGAATTAGCGCAAAGCCAGTTGACTTCGCACCCGATCCAGATCGTCGCCCTCATGGTTTTCGACTGAATGCCGCGCTCAATAACAACAGCGGTAATTTGAGTGGTATTAATTATGCTCGCACGGCAGGGCTTACCTTTGTAACAGACAACGCTGCTTACATTAAAGGCGAGTTCAATCCTCATAGCTCTAACGGGACTGACAGCTTAGAGGAGTTCACTCAAACGCTTTCTAATCCGTCTGGTGGCAACGTGAACTTTGGCAATCCCTTTTATAACGGTCGTACTACTTCAAATTTGACTCAATTTGCAGTAGGAACAATTGACCGTTGGCGGGTTGCCGAAATTCTAGCGGATTCAGTGACTCTCCTGTCAGACGACTTTGTTGACGGTGCCGTAGAAGAAGGGTTTATCAGAAACCGAACTGAAGTTTCAAATGTCTTCAAAAATTCATCTGGCAATGACTCTAGAACGTCTTTTCATAACCAGCAAAGAATCGTAAGAGACAGTGGCAGTCTTGTCGGAAACGCCAACCAATGGCTGAGAATAGATGGCAGGTTTGGAGACGCCAGCCCAACCCCTGGCGATACAAGCATTCCTATTTGGATTAGTAGAAATGGGTGGTCAAAATCTTCTTCTGGCTCTGCCGCAGGGCTGCTTGTTCACAGAGAAGCTACGCAAGTTATTGGCGGCTGGTTTGAACTACCAGATCAACGTAGCGTAGATGCATTGATTGACGCTAATGTGCCAGAAAGAATAAACGCAACTATTATTTCTGGGCTAGTGCCTACCCGAGCCGGACAAGGCTCTGGCGGATTACATAACTTCCCTAGATTCTTAGAAGATTGGGATAAAAAAGATCTCTTTATTCAAGGCGCTTTCTTACAGCTAAACTTTAGCACAGCCGGAACAGCACCCTTTGATGCGGACGCCTGGGAACCGGGCGAAACTCCAGTTACTCCAGCTATAAGCGCCGCCAATCATCAGTACATCAACTACTACAAAGAGCCTGCCCGTCGGTGGGGGTATGACGTTGCCTTACAGCTTGCACCTGCTGGCCCCATCGCAGAACGATTTGTGACTGTTGGAAAGCCACGTAGTGAGCACTATCGAGAGCTGCCTGTTGAAGACCCTTACGTTACTAACTTACGGTGTTCTAAAGTAAGGCAGAACCCTGCACTTCCCACCAGCCCTCTTGTTCGACGATTTCCCAAAGAAGTATGTCCATAGATTTAAATGTTTGGTTGGTTACTTCACGACTTTAGACAAGGTAGCTATGCTGCAAGGCTCAGAACAGAAAATGTCGGCGCACCGTAGATTTAATAATTTGAAGAATACTCACGAACAGCAGGGGCTGACCCTAATTGAATGCTTAGTTGCTATTGTAGTGATTGCTATCACTGTGGCGGCTGTAGGGCCGATGATGGTATTTGCTGTAGCTACAAGGGTACAGAATCAAAAAACGGAACAAGCCTTGCAGCTAGCACAGTCTCAAATTGATAAGGTGCGCTTAGTTGTAGAACAAGGGGGTGACTATGGTGATCGGTTAAAAGGACTAGGGCTTTTGAGTTCTAGTTCTCCTACTGTTGCTGCTGTAGGCGCACCAAACAACTTTATTGCCAGTACAGCTAGTACAACCGATATAAGACAAGCAAAAAAGATAGATTTTGACGGTGATGGAGATGATGACTTTGCCGTTCAGATGTATAGAAATCAGGGTGTAGAAGTATTACCTCAAACGGTTGGTGTTAGTGCCAATACTCCTGTAGTTTTCAATATAGGTGTGCGCGTTTACGATGCTCGCGCAGAAAATAATATCAGCTCATTGACCACTTCTACTGCTGGGCTGACTTTCACTAGCGGAGAAGGCGACAGAGGTCGCCAGCCTTTAGCTGTTTTATACGGTCAAATTGCACAGGGCGATCGCGATGGAGGGCTTTGCCAATACTGGGAGTTTGCAGGTTCTAGTCCGACTACACTATTGTGCAATTAGCTTTCAAGTATCGCCTCTATCATCCTCTTTTTTAGTTTCTGGCTATTATGCGAAATTTACTATTCCTATATCGATGGTTGCTTGCAGTTAGAGGTTGGCATCAACGTTCAAAAGTGTTGAATTCCAAAGGCTTTACACTTATGGAACTGTTGATATCTCTAGTAGTAGCTAGCATGGTGGTTTCAGGATTGCTGTATGTAGTTGTAGAGCTGACAACTATAGATAAGAGAGAGGCAAACCTTGATCAAGTTCAGCGTGACATGAACCGTGCTATGGATTACATCGTAGATGATTTGCAAGAAGCGGTTTATGTTTACCCTAATCCACAATTCATCGCAAACCAGTTGAGTTTGGATTCAGCTTTTCCAAATGGCGCGGGGAACGTGCCAGTTCTAGCTTTTTGGCGAATTGATCCTGTTGAAACAAACTTGCCTAATTGCACTGTCGGTTCTGATAGTTTTAAACGGGCATGTAGTTTACTGGAGATTCGTCAGGCCGTATATACGCTCGTTGTTTATGTGCAGAAGAAAAATGACGGGACAAACAGAAATTGGCCAGGGCAATCGCGAATAATTCGGTATGACCTTAAGATGTACAGAGGTTCTCTCGCTGATTTAAAAAGCACAAATCCAACTTTGGCTCTAAGATCTGGATATAGAGACCCAGCTAATTCAACAGACCTACTAGCTTCGTTTGAGGGTTGGCAAAAAGGTGATGGTGATCCCGCTGGAAATTCAGATGTGCTAGTAGACTATGTGCAGGCTCCGACGTTTGATACACCTGTTGCTCTAAACCGTCCCCCTCTGTCAGATGCTGGGGGCGCTTGCCGGGGATTCGGCGTAGTCGGTAGCACTCCGCTTTACTCTATTGTTCCCTCCACTGCAACTACGACCGTTAACAATAGCTTTTTTGCCTGTGTACGAGACCCAACCGTAGCGCTTGCAGCAAGTCGGGGTAACCAAGATGTTTATGTTTTCTTGAGAGGAAATGTTCAAGGTGTTTCGGGGGGTGTTCGCGGATTCAGTAACGAAGCTTCTTTGCCTATCTTAGAATCACAAGTGTTAGTGAAAGGCGTGGTTAATAAGTCATTTAGTCAGTGATATTGTTTCTGGTTCGTATATAGGTGTAGAAATGCTGCGCAGGCAAAAGTATAAGCAATATGAGATAGGCGGCTTTACGATGATTGAGCTGTTAGTTGTTATTGCTATGGTTGGAACCATCGCTGCGATCGCGGCTCCAAGCTGGCAAGGATTGTTAGATCGGCAGCGCATGAATGCAGCCCGAAATGATCTGATAGGACTTTTAAGAAATGCACAGGACGAGGCGCAGGCTCGACAGCAGAGCAAGCAGATAACTTTCCTTCCCTATAGTGCATCTACCCCTCTATCTGTGATGGTACGTAATGCATCCTCTAGCGCACCTGGAGTTATAACTCAATTGGGTAAAGGGGAGGTTGGCAAAAAGTTCAGGCTGTCAGCATCAACGCCAACAATTACCTTTGATTATGACGGTCGAGTAGATGTAACTACTGTAACTACTCCATACATCATAAAAATCACAAATAGTGAAGCTCCAGCTTCTAGCTCACCTCCACAGAGCTGTGTAATTGTTACAACTATATTAGGAGGACTCAAGCCAGCAAATGACGACAGCTGCGATAATTTTGACCCACAGCCTTAAAAGCGCCTCGTTGTTGAAGATTTTTCCTGTTCAGAAACCAGTTTTGCATGAAGAGCATAGATCACGTTCTTACATTTCAACACACACGTAAAGGAATATGTCTCACAATCAGAAAGGCTTTACCTTGCTAGAGGCGCTTGTTGTAGTTGTTATGGTGGGAATAGTAGCCGCAATTGCCGCACCAGGATGGCTCAGCTTTTTAGAAAGAAGCCAGTTGACAGTTACTAGAGACAAACTATATTTAGGCATCAAAGATGCACAGGTGCAGGCTCAAAGCAAAGGAACCAGTTGGCAGTTTAGTGTGAGAGAACGAAACGGTTCGTTAGAATGGGCTAATCATCCACAGGCCATTTCACCTCTGTTGGCACAATGGGAAGTCTTAGAGTCGCGATCTATACAGATAGATCAGCAGCCTGGAGAAACTACTTTTAGAAAAGACGGTGAAGCATATTATGTACGTTTTGACGAGCATGGAAATCCTCGCCAGCTTGGACGTTTAGCATTATCTGGCAAACGTTTTTCTGACAATAAACGGTGCGTGATTGTGTCTACCTTAATTGGCGCTGTTCGTAAGTCTAAAGAACAATCTATACCCGATCCAAACTATCGCAGCAGCGATAGATACTGCTATTAAGTTCTCTTAAGCTACGCTTCTATGATTTCTGAACTCATGAAAAGGTATTGCTAATAATCTTATGTCCTATGTCCTAGTCGATGCCACCGTTGAGGCCATCGAAGAGGAGGTAGAGGCCGCCAAGGAGGATGGCGATCGCACTTACGCCTAAAATCCAATCGTAAGAAGCAGCATTTTCCATAGGGTTCAGTGGCAGTAGCTATCTAACAATTATAGTGCTTTGCGGGCGGAGACGAATCTATCAATGCCAGCAAGATCAAGGTGGGTGGTGATGTGAGTGTAATTTTTGTTTTGGCTGAGCAAGCTGGCCACCCTCTCGGCCTGTCCGTTCATAAGTTCTATGAGCCAGATACCGCCCGACTGAAGGTAGGCTGCACCCTCTGCAATTAGGATTTTGATACAGTCTAAACCGTCGTCGCCGCCATCGAGAGCCGTGTGAGGTTCGTGATGGGCCACTTCGGGCTGAAGCATGGATATTGTTTGGCTCGGAATGTAGGGCGGGTTAGAGACGATGCCGCTCAGCTTTCCTTTTAGAGGCGAGAGCGGTGAAAACCAGTCGCCCTGGTAAAAAGTAATGCGACGATCTAGATGGTATTTCTTCGCGTTATGGCTGGCGATTTCTAAGGCGGCTTTGCTGATATCGACGGCGTGGATGGTGGAGGCTGCAAAGCAATCTGCTAGGGCTAGTGCGATCGCCCCACTCCCCGTTCCCAAATCAGCCCAATCGCCCACATGTTGTTTTGCTGCTATCGGGTTTTGCGCCACTAGCTTTTGCGCAATGTCGATAATGAGTTCGGTTTCAGGGCGAGGAATCAAAACGGCTGGAGAAACATGCAAAGAAAAATTCCGCCAGGGCGTTTCACCAATCAGGTATTGAACAGGAACGCGGTTGGTGATGCGCTGCTGCCATTTTGCAGTGAGGTCAGCTAATGATATTTGTATAGGCAGCTCAAATTCGGAGCGATAGAGATCTAGCCGCAGTGACAGGCTGCTCAAAGCGGTCGCGCTCTGTAAAACCCAATCGACTTCTTCAATATCGATATCGTTGGCCTGGGCTTGGGCGATCGCCCACTGCCGCCATCGATAAAGCGATTGGCCTGATATTATCTTGGCAACTGGAGTATTCACTTACAAAACATGGAGAAGGCTAGGAACTTCGATGACTTCGGGAAACTGACGGATTTCGGTGAGGGCTTTTTGGAACGAGCCTTCAGGAACTTCGTGGGTGACCACGACAAGTTCTACTAAGCCGTCTTGAATGCCAATTTGAACAATGGATTCTAGGCTGACGTCGTGATTGCCAAAGCAGGTGCCGAGCTTGCCGATGACGCCAGAAGTATCTTTTACCAGCAGACGCACGTACAGGCGAGTAACAACCTCTGAGTTGGGGATGATGTCGAGCGTGTGACTGTGCGAGCAGGCCAGGAGAGGATTTGCATTTTGGCTAATCTGGCTGGTTTGTCCGGCGGCAAGGCCAGAGGCAATCAGCAGCAGGTCGGAAACAACGGCGCTGGCGGTGGGGCCTTCTCCTGCACCAGGGCCAAAAAACATGACCTGCCCAATCGGATCGCCTTCTACCAGTACGGCATTATTGACGCCGTTGACGCTGGCGAGCGGGTGGCTAGTTGGTACCAAGGTGGGATGGACGCGAACTTGAATGCTGCTGGTATCGCGGCTGTTGCTGGTAGGGAGTTGGGCGATCGCCAGCAATTTAATCACAAATCCCAGATTTTTTGCATAGGTAATATCAGCCGAGCTAACGTTACGAATGCCCTCACAGTAAATGTCGTCGCGCTTGATACGGCCCCCAAAAGCAAGCGCGGCAAGAATAGCAATTTTATCAGCGGCATCAAGACCGTCTACATCGGCGGTAGGATCGGCTTCGGCATAGCCTAGCTGCTGAGCATCGGCCAGAATCGGCTCAAAGTCGCCGCCTTCATTTTGCATTCGAGTGAGAATGTAATTAGTCGTACCGTTGATGATACCCATTACCGCCTGGATGCGGTTGACGCTGAGCGCCTGCTTAAGCGGGGCAATAATAGGAATACCGCCGCCCACTGAGGCTTCGATCATCACATAGACGCCTGCGGCAGTAGCGGCTTCATAAATTTCTTCGCCGTAGCGGGAAATCACGGCTTTGTTTGCGGTGACGACGTGTTTACCCTGGTCAATGGCTTGGAGGATGAGCGATCGCGCGGGCTCTAATCCACCGATGACTTCAACAATAATGTCAATCTCAGGATCGGTGACGATGCTGCCGAGGTCGTTGGTGTAAAGGGAGTCAAGCAGATCGATGCTGCGGGGTTTGAGCGATCGCACTCCCACTTTGCCAATCTCTAGCGCATTCAGCAGCGAATGGCGACCCTGAGTATCCAACAGCAGCTTAGCAACGCCCGTGCCAACCGTGCCTAATCCCAGCAGCCCTACCTTTAAAGCCAATGTTCCATCCCGCGAAAACAACCCCTCAATTGTAAAGGAGGGACGCTCTCGTAAACGCTCCTCCTTACAGACTGCTATTCGTGATACACCGGGTAAAAATCCCCGCTTGGGAGGAGTAAGGGTGGGTTAGTAAGTTTCTACGTTCCAACGGTGGGCTTTTTTGAGGGTGCGGCGGTACTCAGACCATTCGACACCTGCTTTAGAGGCTTCGGTCGCCATTGCTTCATCAATGCCGTCTTCCATCCCCTTGAGCCCACAGATGTAAACATAGGTGTTCTCTTGCTGCACCATTTGCCACAGCGTTTCAGCATGTTCAGCCACACGGTGCTGAATGTACATCCGGCCCCCTTCAGTATTCTTTTGCTCACGGCTGATAGCGTAGGTTAGCTCAAAGTTGTCAGGATACTTTTCCTTTATTTCCTCAAGCTCTTCTTTATAGAGGATATTTTCGGAGGTAGGAATGCCGAAAATAAGCCAAGCTTTGCCGTTGAACTGATAGTCGGAGTTAGCGGCGCGCTCATTGTCCTTAAACATGCGCCAGAGATAAGCTCGGAAAGGCGCGATGCCGGTGCCTGTACCCATCATCACAATATTGGCATTGGGATCGTCAGAGAGCAGCATTTCCTTGCCAACGGGCCCGGTGATTTTGACCTTTTTACCGGGCTCCAAATTGCACAGAAAAGTAGAGCAAACGCCTTTAACGGTTTCGTCGCTTTCAGGGTCTTTGTACTCTAGCTGACGGACACAAAGAGAGACCGTCTTATCGTCTACATCATCGCCATGTTGGGTAGAAGCAATAGAATAAAGCCGAATTTTATGAGGCTTACCGTTGTCGTCTTCACCATCGGGAATGATGCCGATACTTTGGCCCTCTAGATAGTGCAGGTCACCTTCAGAAAGATCAAACTTGAGGTGCTTGACGGTGCCGATGCCGCCTGCTGCAACCAGCTCGTCATTAGAAAGGCAAGCGCCCATATAAGGCGTTTTTGGCTTGTAAATGTTGACGGGAACTTTCTTTTTGTCTTTGGTTGGCGTCATGGGCTTCTTGTTAGATTGCTGAGAGGATGACTGACTTGAGGGAGCGCTGCCGTTAGACGAGCTGTCGGTCTTCTGATTGCTAGATTGAGCGCTGACGGCTGCGGCCTCACCCACGGGGCGAATGCTGACGATATTACCGCCCATTTGCATAATTCGCTGGGTCTCTTGCTGCATACGGCTGTAGGGCACTGTAAATGAAACAGTACCGCTACGACGGACGGGAGCATTGCTGTCGCTAGCTTGGCCGTCTTGACCTAAGCCTTCTACCTCGTAAACATAGAGCCTGTTGGCTGAGCTGTTGGCAACGTTGCTAGTGGTGCTGGAGTTGTACATCCTTAGTAATGGCCTTTGGGCGGCTTGATAATTCTATATAAAAAATAGATTATCATTCTGAGCTGTTTGATTTCATGGTGATGAAGCCGTGATCGGCCTAGATAGAAGAGTTTTAAGAAATTTTTTAGAAGTTTTTCGCCGCGTCGGGCGCATATTGCTCGCCGCTCGCTGCGGTTGCCATCTAAAAATTTGGATTCGATTCATGCGCTTATGTTACTCAAAAAAAATAAATTAGGATTTTTTTTAGTCAGGGTTAGCTGACGCTAGGTGAAACGGCTGCACGTCGTCATAGCACGGCTGCGCGTCGTCAATTTATTTTGATGATTGATCGCTGTATAAGACGGGATCTCTCAGCCGCTGCTTGTTTGCAAGCCATAGTCTCTGATAATATTCAATATACGTAACCAAAAATTTTCAAATCATAAGGTTTTGTGATTTGTAAGGTTTCCTATAAGGCTAGGCGCGATCGCGCCAGCTTTTGAGAAACCTTTTATTTTTGTCGGTCGCTACCGATTAAATTGGCAACGGTGCTAGCTTAAGCCTTTGGCGTGAGGATCTGTAGCTAGCTAAATGGGGTCAGGAAACTTCGGTTTGCCTACCTAAAGAGCGCTTTAAAAATGATTTTGACTTTGTTGTAGAGGACCCTATGACCAGTAAAGAAGGCCAAGTAGTTTTAATCGGTGTGGCTGGAGACTCTGGATGTGGCAAATCCACCTTTTTGCGTCGCTTGATGGATCTCTTCGGTGAAGAGCTGATGACGGTCATCTGCTTAGATGATTACCACAGCCTAGATCGCAAGCAGCGCAAGGAACAAAAGGTGACTGCCTTGAACCCGAAAGCGAATAACTTTGATCTGATGTATGAGCAGATTAAGGCGCTAAAGGAAGGCAACACCATTGATAAGCCTATTTACAATCACGAGACAGGCGAGCTAGATCCGCCTGAGAAGGTATATCCCAACAAAATTGTTGTGATTGAAGGTTTGCATCCGCTGTATGACGAGCGAGTGCGTGGCTTAATTGACTTCAGCGTGTATTTAGATATTAGCGACGAGGTAAAAATTAACTGGAAGATTCAGCGGGATATGGCCGAGCGCGGTCATACCTACGATGACGTATTGGCGGCAATCAACTCACGTAAGCCAGATTTTGAAGCTTATGTTGATGTGCAAAAGCAGTATGCCGATGTAGTCATCCAGATTTTGCCAACCACTTTGATTCCTGATGACAAAGAAAGCAAAGTGCTGCGGGTGCGCCTGATTCAGCGCGAAGGCATCGCTGGCTTTGATCCGGTATATCTGTTTGATGAGGGTTCAACGATTGACTGGATTCCTTGCGGTCGCAAGCTGACCTGCTCTTATCCCGGCCTGCGGATGCACTATGGCCCTGATAGCTACTACGGTAATGAAGTCTCAATGCTAGAGCTAGACGGTGAATTTGACCGTTTAGAAGAGGTGATTTATGTGGAGAGCCATTTGAGTAATACCTCGACTAAGCACTATGGCGAAATGACTGAGCTATTGCTGAAGCACAGTGAGTATCCCGGATCTAAGAACGGCAGCGGGCTGTTTCAGGTGCTAGTGGGCCTGAAAATGCGAGCGACTTACAATTTGCTGACCTCTAATGATAAGGTGCTAGCGAAATCTGTGGCTTAGGCGCGATCGCGCCTAGGCTAGGTGAAAGGAGGGGTGTCTTGATGGGGCTATCCTTCCTTTTTGCGTTGGGCAATCGCAAAGATTGGACATATTGCCCTGAATGCGGATGAAAGGGCTGTAAAGTATTTTTGATTAGTCGGGCAAACTTGAGCTACGAGCGTTTAGCAGCCCTGTGGCTTACGTCCTATAATCCTCGTATTGATTTTTTTAGCTCGGCACTTCTTATGCCTGAAAATTCTACGCTTACCAGTATTTTGATCGTTGAAGATAGCCAGGGACGACGCGAAATTTCTCTGGAAGGCTCGGTGTATTCGCTGGGCCGCGATCCTAAGTGTGATATTCGTTTGGCGTCGCAGTTTGTATCGCGCCATCATGCAACGCTGGTACAGCTACCTAAAGATAATGAGACGGACTACTACCGCATCGTAGATGGCAATTTGAAGGGTAAGCCCAGTGCGAATGGAATGCTGATTAACGGGCGCAAGCTTCAGGCCCATGACTTAGTGAATGAAGATGAGATCGTGTTTGGCCCTCAGGCGCGAGCTATTTTTTATCAGCTAGAGCGGGATACTTTTACAGGGCCAGTGCCTGATGAGTTTGATATTACGTTGATTAGCCCCAATATGGTGGACGAGGACGAGCCTTGAGGACGAGCATTAGAGATTTTTGATCCTAACGTTTTTAGCTCTAACGTCAGCTATGGGCGTTAGGCTATGGGGTTAACAGCCAGCTCAGTAATAGGATCGAACAGGTGAATTTTGTTCGTTGGAAAGCTAATTTGTAGGGTGCTGCCAATTTCTACGGGCTGGTCGGCAGAGATGCGGATTTGAATTTGAGGATTGCTAGCAGGATCTGCCCTTTCGGGCGAGAGCTTGGCCATGACGAAGGTTTCGCTGCCAAGGGCTTCAAGCTGAGTGACGGTGGCGGCAAAGGAGCCAAGGCTCTGGCCGATGGCGATATGTTCGGGGCGGATGCCGAGCGTGATGGATTGGTTGGCGTAGGGGTCGGCGGCAAGTCGCCAGTCGGCAGGGAGGGCAATGGTGAAGGCTGAGTGGGTGAGCTGGCCTGCTCGAACGGTGACGGGCAAAAAGTTCATCGGGGGAGAGCCGATGAAGGCGGCGACGAAGCGATTGGCGGGATGGCGATAGATTTCGAGCGGGGAGGCGACCTGCTGAAGTTTGCCTTGGTTCATCACGGCAATGCGATCGCCCATCGTCATCGCTTCAGTTTGATCATGTGTGACATAAATAGTGGTGGTTTTGAGCTGCCTCTGTAGGGTCACGATTTGAGCGCGGGTTTCGGCGCGAAGCTTAGCATCAAGGTTAGAGAGCGGCTCATCCATTAAAAAAACTTGGGGATCGCGGGCCATGGCTCGGCCTAAGGCGACTCGCTGCTTTTGGCCGCCAGAGAGCTGCTTGGGCAAGCGGCTGAGCAGCGCTTCGATTTGCAGCATTTTGGCAACGCTGCGCACACGTGCGGCAATGCTGTGCTCAGCGGCGCTTTGATATCGCAGTGGCTTGGGCAGGTTGCGGGTAAGACCAACAAGGGCGCTTTTTCTCCAGCTCGGCTTTTTGCCACTGGGGTCGTCAGCTCGGCGCAAACCGAAGGCGAGATTGTCGTAAACCGTGAGGTGGGGATAGAGGGCGTAGCTTTGGAACACCATGGCGATGTCACGCTGCTTGGGCGGCAGGGTGGTGATGGGGCGATCGCCCACCCAAATATCTCCCGCGCTCAGCGTTTCTAGCCCAGAAATCAGCCGCAGCAGCGTACTTTTTCCGCACCCCGACGGGCCCACTAGCACCATAAACTCGCCGTCGTTTACGGTCAAATTGATGTCGCTTAGAACGGGCTGTGAGGTGTCGGCTGTTGGCGATTCGAGTTCGTTTTTGCGGTCGCTGAGAGAGCGATCGCGACCAGCAAATGTTTTTGTGATGTTTTTAAGAACGACATTAGCCAAAGCAATTACGAAATAATGGGTTATTATCCATCCAGCATATCGTCAGAAATATCCGTAATTCGTGCTTCTGTAATCATTTCGCTACGATTGGGGGTAAACAATCGGGCGCAGGGCTGACTTCTGCCCTGCAATGGCACCTTGTCAACTGCCATCTTTGCGCATCGATTTTCGTCAGTAAGCACCGTAAAGGACGATTCTGGATCGGCTAGGATCATTGCGGCCAGCGAGTCATTTTTTAGCGCGAACTTGAAAGACTGCGAGCCAATTCCGCCTCTGTTTGACGCTTTAAAGTTACTCACCAGCATCCGCTTGCCGTAGCCCTTTTCGGAAATGAGCAGCAAGCTATCTTTAGACCGAACAGGCACACCGCCCACCAGCCGCTCTTTTTTAGTCAGGCGAATTCCTTTATTACCTTGCGCAGCGCGGCTCATCTCAGGGAGCTGTTCTTCATTAATTTGAAAGCGCAGCAGCCGCCCGCCAGAAGAAGCCAACACAACATCGGTGCCAATATCGGCGGTAAAAGCATACAGCAGCGTGTCGTCGTCTTTGAGCTTGAGGGCAGTGAGGCCGCGACCGCTGATGTGAGTCATTTCGGCAACGGGGAGACGTTTGATGCGGCCCTGGGCAGAAATGACGATGAGCTGCTGGGCAAGGCGCTCTTCAGTGAGGACGATATGGGTGACGATGCTATCAGGGACGCTGCCTACCGCAGGCGGCAGCAGATTGATCAGCGGGACGCCTTTGTTTTGACGCTGCGCCATGGGCACGTCGCTAATGTTGAGGCTGTAGGCTTTGCCGTCTTTGGTAAGCACCAAAACTTCTTGAGTTGCGTTGGTGATTTCGGCCTGAATCGTCACGTCGTCAAATTCGTCTAGCTGCTTAGTGGGTTCGTCTTCTTTGGCTTTGCGGCGGCTGTAGGCTTTGACGGCAGATCTGCGAATGTAGCCCTTGCGGGTGATTTCGGTGACGAACTCGATTTCACTTTCTTCGGCGGCGATGTCGGCTAAGAGCTTTTCTTCTTTGTTGCGTTCGGCAACGGTTTGAATGCGGGTGCGGCGAGGATCGTTGAATTTCTTTTTAAGCGATCGCAGCTCTTTTTTGAGCGATTTCATCAGCACCGCGCGATCGTCAACTAGCGCCTGCAAGGTCGAGATGCGATCTTCAAGCTCAGCGGCTTCGTCTCGAAGCTTTTGCTGTTCGAGCCCGGTAAGCCGACGCAGCGGCATGGATAGAAGGCTATCGGACTGGCGATCGCTCAAATCCAACTGCGCTTGGAGCTCAACTTTTGCACTCGTGCCATCGGAGGCGCGGCGCAAAA
The DNA here is from genome assembly GCA_049646385.1 of Phormidesmis sp. Classification (GTDB taxonomy): domain Bacteria; phylum Cyanobacteriota; class Cyanobacteriia; order Phormidesmidales; family Phormidesmidaceae; genus Phormidesmis. The sequence goes on from JBARVS010000139.1 coordinate 13,232, forward strand.
TTTCAATCACATCGTCTAGATTGTCGAGCGCCACAATCAGCCCCTCAACGATGTGGGCCCGATTGCGCTTTTGCGCTAGCTCGTAGCTGTACTGACGAATCAGCGTCTCCTCACGGAAGCTTAAGAAAGCCTCTAGAAT
>JBARVS010000140.1:0-38094 GCA_049646385.1 Phormidesmis sp.
GTTGCTGGCTCCTCCCTGGTCAAATCCGCCATATTCGGACGCGATCCCAACTGGGGCCGCATTGCAGGCGCTGCTGGTCGCGCTGGGATCCCTTTTGCTCAAAACGAACTCTCCATCGCCCTGGGCAACTTTATTCTGATGCGCGACGGTACGCCGCAGCCCTTCGACAGAGCCGCCGCTAGCGCCTACCTTACCCAGCAATCAGAGCGCAGCACCTTAGCTATGTCTCAAGTTTTGCTCACCGCTACCGCCCACAGCAACGACCTGCTAGTCACCGAAGCTCGAAAGCCCTTTGCTCGCCAAAAGCTTGAAATAGAAGCCCTGGCCCATCCCGTTCAAATTGCCATTACGGTAGGCGACGGCGATGGCGAAGGGGCCGCTTGGGGCTGTGACCTAAGCTACGACTACGTAAAAATTAACGCTGAATACACTACTTAGAATTTTAGTTGAGAATTTAGCTGCACTTAATGAAACTTTTGTGCCGAGGCTTTCGTCATCTTACAAAGCTCCCAGCTCCTTTAGAAGCTCCTCTGGGCTCTGGTTTAAAGGGCATTTGATTCGTAAAGATCGCACAGGCTATATTCCCACATGTTTGAAATGTACGTATAATCACTCGCAGTAGACAGTAAATACTGCTACTTAGGTTATAAGCTCAAAGCTGCGCATCTATACAGCATAATCAGGGGCTATTTCAGTTGCTAAAGGCAATTTAGAAAATGAAGCAGAGAAAATGAAACAGTTAGAACGCTAAAACGGAGAAACAAAAAGCTCATGCGCAAAGTCACTGCCTCAGCTGTTATTCTTACTGCGCTGACAGGCTGCAGCCAAAGCACGGGTGTTCCCAGCACACAATGGAGCTTTAAAGTCCCTTCAGCAGAAGGCATTACGGGTTCTCAAGTCGGTTTGCCCGAGGGCAGCTCAAGCGTGGTTTCAATCCGCTCGGTTGGCGATCAGGTAGGTGGGGAAGCCACTATCGGTCGACAAATGGGGCCAGCCTTTGAACAGCCCGAAGCAGATACCGTCAGTGCTAAGCTTTCTACTACTCATCAATCTGGCAACAAAGAGTCTAGCCGTCCCTCTGCTCAAGCCTTTAGCCTAACTAACGATCTGAGCGCCTTTCAAACGTCATCTCGACCTGACCCAGTTGCGCAAGTTAGAGCTTACCTACGTTCTAGTAGCCCCACTATCCTCGCCAGTCGGATGCCATACCGCTCGGATGTCTATTTGTCTTCGCAGCCGACTTCTGCTCTGTCTCACGCGCTGCCTACGCCTATTGCAGCGCTAACAGCTAGTGCGGCAAGCCCTAACTACCCATCTGCTAGCTATCCATCTGTAAACTTACCTTCTATTAACCTACCGCCTACAGACTTATCCTTTACAGAACTGTCATCGGCTGAGTCGTTAGTTGATCGGTCTAACAATACTTCTGACTACACAGGGCTACCCGCTTTAAACCCGCCAGCTTCTGACGTTCCCCCTAGCTACACAGCGCTTAGTCCTAGCGCTTATGCCCTGCCAGCTTATCCCCCAAACACATATCAAAATGCAGATGAAGCAAACCACTTTAGCGATGATGGTTTGCCACGCCTAGCACCGTCTGTTTCGAGTGGCCCCGCAGCACCCGTCTTAGCCAGTCAATCCACAGAACAGGTCACAGAACAGGTCACAGAACAGGCGATCAAAGCGCCTCAGCCATCTAGAAACAACGTCTCTATTGGCACGGCCATACTACGCGACATAGAAAGCAGAGCGGCAGACGCTGCCGGGAGCACTATCGCTGAGACATCGCAACCTCAGCAGCTCCAACAGCCTCAGAGAAACGGCCAGAAAAACGGCCAGAGAAACGGCCAGAGAATTGACGCACGGCCCAGCAGTTCTTCTGACGAATTGGCCGACCCACCTACGCTCAGTCGTCTTACCCAGACAATGCCCTCTCGGGAGATTTCTCCATTGGTTGCTAGCTTTCGTGCAAGCAGCACTCTGCCTGAACAGTCTTTGTCTGAACCTGCCAGCGAGCTGCCTGTCTCCTTTCAAAACCAAGTAAGTGAAAACCAGTCACATGCCCCTGTGCTTGATCTAAAGCCTGAAATTCGCTCTCATAGATATTCTTCGCCTCTATTAGAAGGATTTGACGCAGATAGAGTGACAGATGGGGTAATAATTGAGCCATCTGCTCAATCGGCCATCTATGTGCCTATTGCAACCACCACTCCTCTTGATAGCTCAGCCATCTTGGTTCAAACAGCTATTGACTCATTGAATACCGAAGACTCAACGTCAGATTTCATTGAAAACTTAGCTCACAAAAGGGTCTTCTCTTCTGTTATAAGTCCGGTAGCAGTCAGTTCGGCAGCAGTCAGTTCGACAGCAGCCAGTTCAGCAGCTTTGCCGAGTAACCCAGATGTTCAGGCTGTACTAGAAAGCTCAGCGAGGGCTAATGCTACAGCCGCTCAAACAACCACTCAGACAATTGCCCAACGGATTCCTTTGTCATCAGGTTTCTCAAGCTCTAACGAGCCAGATACAATCGCTTTTAACAAACCAGAAGGCGTAGAGTTTAGTGCTTTTCAGAAGCTTAGCGCCGCTGAGTTAGCGATTAGAAAAGAGAAGGCCCGCCGCGCTGCGGTCACTTTAGCCGCGCAGCAAGTCAGCCTGCGCCGCCAGCGATTGAACTGGCTGTAGGCGCTCTTTAGTGCGCTTTGTAGAAACTTTACTTCTATTGAGCAGCCATCAGCTCAACGGTGTTTGTGCGGATAGTCACATCGTATCCATGCAAAAAATCATTGCCTAGTAAGCCAATGGCGATCGCATCACCAATGCTCACCCGTGCGTCTCTAAGCGTAATCTCTTCGATAGAAATCGAGCTGAGCGGCCCAATGTCGAAGGTAACTTCATTTTCACTAGCTGTTGCGGCAACCATTTTTTCGGTGACGACGACGCCTAGCTCATTAGCCATCTGACGAGTGATCAGCGTACGGCTGGCCCCTGTGTCCAAAATCATGTCATAGCTTCGTTCGCCATTGAACGTAACCCGCACAACTGGCGTTCCGTTCAGTCGGCGAATCACTGGCACCTGCACTACTTTAGAGGGTTTGGAGGCACTGCTGCTGCTAATTGCTGGGCTGGGCCTGACGTTTGTTTGAACAGAAGCTAGCGAACGACGAGTCGATGGCGGCGTTTGAGCCGACCGCTGGAGCGATTGAAGCTGCGCGATCGCATAGTCAGCGTTGCGAGCGTACTCAATCACTTTGCGCTGAGCCGTTTCGTAATGTTCGTCTTCGACGCTGACCGTTTTAAGCTGATCAGAAGCTCGCTGCCAGCGGCTGGCAATTAGGCTCCAGTCATCCGGTGATACAGCCGACTGGCTCAAGCTATAGGCGCTAGAAGCTAAGTTAATGCCTGCTTGATAGGCTGCTAATTGGGACGGTACGCCTGCCGTTACAGCCTGAGCCTCAGCAATGTTCGGCGCTTGTGAGGGCGCTGCCAACAGCTCAGGTTCGAGCGATCCGCTCAGGGGCGCTATATCTTTGTTTGAGCGGGTCGCGCTGCTATTTGTACTGCTGTCTATAGCTGTGCAAGCGCAGCACACCCAGCTCACTAAGCCAGCGAAACCAGAGAGCAATGCGAAGCGATAGCAAAATCGAGACTGGCCCATGAAGTATCAATGATTGATCTAACATTAAATTTCCCTGACTTGTTTTGTCGCTTGCTCACGCCTTCTACGGATATTATGAATAGAGTTTTGTCAAGCTCAGTGTTTCTAGCCGCGCCAGATGCTTTTCACGCTTGATGAAGTGCTTTGCAACAACCCCTACTCAACGGCTCAACTTGCTTATGTTTGATTCATCCGCACAACCGGCTTTGCTCGTTCTAGAAGATGGCTCTACATATAGAGGCTGGTCGTTTGGTGCCAAAGGCACCACGATGGGTGAGGTCGTTTTTAACACAGGTATGACAGGCTATCAGGAGGTCATGACCGATCCTAGCTACTGCGGGCAAATGGTGATCTTTACCTACCCAGAGCTGGGCAATACGGGCGTTAATGCAGAAGACGAAGAGTCGGTTAAACCTTACGTAAAGGGCGTGATTGCGAAAAACGTGTGCGATCGCCCTAGCAACTGGCGCTCAACTCAGTCGCTAGGAAGCTATCTAGAAGCTCACGACATTCCCAGCATTCACGGCCTTGACACCCGCGCCCTCACCCGCAAAATCCGCAGCGCTGGCTCAATGAACGGCATTATTTCCAGCGAAGTGCTTGACGTTGATGAACTGCTCAGACAGCTCCAAACCCTCCCTTCTATGGAAGGGCTAAACCTGGTCAAAGAAGTGACCACTGCTGAAACTTATGAGTGGAGCGAAACCACTCAAAACAACTGGGCCTTTGGCTCAAGAGCCGCTGAGTCAACCGAGTCTGCTACCGATCAACCATCCTTAACGGTTGTTGCCGTTGACTTTGGCATCAAGCGAAATATTCTCAAGCGGCTAGCGAGCTATGGCTGCAAGGTCATCGTCGTGCCCGCCGACACCTCCGCCGAAAAAATACTCAGCTATCAGCCCGACGGTATCTTTCTATCCAACGGCCCTGGCGATCCAGCCGCTGTGACTGATGCACCTCAGCTCACCCGCGATTTGCTAGCGAGCGAGCTGCCCACTTTTGGCATCTGCATGGGTCACCAAATTTTAGGGCTATCCTTAGGCGCTCAAACCTTCAAGCTAAAGTTTGGCCACCGAGGGCTCAACCAGCCTTGCGGCCTGAGCGAGCAGATCGAAATCACCAGTCAAAATCACGGATTTGCCCTCAGCGCTAGCTCCATTGACAGCTCACAAGTCGAAGTTACCCACCTTAACCTTAACGATCAAACGGTGGCTGGTATTCGGCACAAGCAGCTACCCGTTTTCTCTGTGCAATACCACCCCGAAGCGAGTCCTGGCCCGCATGATGCTGATTACTTATTTGCCAGCTTTGTGCAAACCATGCGAGATCGACAGTCGTAGAAGCTGATCCTACAGCGCCGAACTCATAAACCTGTGCTTGGAAAATAACAAAACAATCTGTTTCGATTGACAGATATCAGCTATTGGTAGGGCATGATATCAGTGGCTTTATAGAGAGCTGATATTAGGCTGTCACAAGAACTTAAGTCTTTCTTGCAGTCGATAGTATCTTGTCCTATACTTAATCGTCATATCGTCGTTCATGCTAGGCATACCAGGAGGATCCCATCGCTGAGTCCCTTACCCTAACCGTTAGTCTAAGAGGCACCCGCGAAGTTAGGGGAAAATGTCAGATCTTTCGCCTCACTGGGCTTTTAGACGCTTTTTCGGAGCCTACCTTCCTCAAGGTTCTCAATAAGTATATTGAAGATGGCCCAGCCCATATCATTTTAGATTTGTCTACGATTGATTTTGTAGATAGCTCTGGCTTAGGTGCGCTCGTCCGGCTGGTTAAAAAAGCCAAGGGCGAAAGCGGCAGCGTTCAGGTTGTCAGCAATCCTCGGGTCACTCAAACGGTTAAGCTTGTTCGGCTAGAGCAGTTTTTATCTTTGCAGCCGACCGTAGACGCTGCGCTTGAAAACGTCAAAAAGATCTAGCTTTGCTTACGTAGATGAAGCTATAAAGCCCCTATAAAAATAGATGCCAGATTCTACCGAGTTTGACCCAGTAGAGCTTGACTGCACGCCGCTTAGCGCTCCGACTCTAGACGCGGTCATACATGGTGAGGTTCTACATGATGATAAGTTCGACTTTGCAGAGCCTGCTAGCCAAAACTTTAGTCATTTTATCGATCAGCACCTTACAGAGCAGCTAGAAAGGTGTCAGCTTTCTAAAGTTCAGCTCAGTAAGCTGCCGCCAGTTTCTTTGGCCTATATCGGGGACGCGGTTTTTGAGCTGTATGTGCGATCGCGCCTACTGTTTCCAGCTCAAAGAATCCGTGATTACCATAATCAGGTCGTCAATCGAGTCAAAGCCGAGCAGCAGGCTGACTATGTAGACGAGCTGATGCCACACCTTACCGACGAGGAAAAAGATATGCTCAGGCGCGGACGCAATGCCACATCGGGCCGCCACCGACGCGCTGCTGCTCGTAGCTACCAAAAAGCCACTGGGTTCGAGGCGCTGTTAGGATTTCTCTACCTGAGCGATCAGTCGCGCTTGCTGAGCTTGCTGAACCAGCTATCACTATAGAAAAGCCATACAACAAAAAAAGGTGACAGAAAAGGGTGCTTGCGAGAAGGCATCTATAGTTCTTCGACGCTCAGGCAGTTCTTCGACGCTCAGGCGTGTAAAGATAAGTATTCAAACCTTTCGTGAGCAATATCACTAGAAGCACCAACCGAGGGATCAGGCGTGAGTGACCTAGAAAATCCATCCGACAAATCAGAAAACCCGTTCAAGGCTCCTCGCCATAAAAAGCCAGAGTCCGGCAGTCGATCTTATAAAGGCGCTAAACCCGGTTCTTCCCCACGCAAAGGCCGTTCAGGACACGCTAGCGGCGATGCTGACGCTGATAGAAAACCTAAGCTCAAGGCAGGCGCTGGAAAAGGCAGGCCAAAAACTGCCAGCAGCTCTCCTGCTATTAAAGGAGTTACTAAAGGAGGTCGTAAGCCCTTTCAAGCCAGCTCAGCTCATTCCTCAAAGGATAGCCGAGGTCGTGATGATCGAAGCCGCGATCGCCGCCGAGAAAGCCCGCAGAGCGATCGCTCTGAGCACCTCACAGAAGACCTCAATCCCGATTTAATCTACGGTCGTCATGCTGTAGAAGCGGCGATTGAGGGCGATCGCGCACTTAATCGGCTGTGGGTAAACGAAAAGCTCCGTTACGACTCTCGATTTCGCCCGCTCGTCATGGCCGCAAAAGCCAACGGCGCAGTTATTGACGAAGTAGATGGGCTACGCCTGTCTCAAATGGCTCCTGGTGCCAATCATCAAGGCATTATTGCCCAGGTAGCGGCCTATGGATATCTCGAAATAGAAAGCCTAGTCCAACAGGCAAAAGCCGCGAACCGTCGCCCGGTGATTGTCGCTGCCGATGGCATCACCGATCCTCATAATCTAGGTGCCATTGTTCGTTCGGCAGAGGCGATTGGCGCGCAGGGGATCGTCATTCCCCAGAGAAGAGCCGTGGGGATCACCTCTACAGTAGCGAAAGTAGCAGCTGGGGCTTTAGAAAATATTCCTATTGCTAGAGTTGTCAACTTAGGCAGAGCACTAGAGTATCTAAAAAAAGAAGGCTTTTGGATTTACGGGCTCGCTGTTGAGGCGGCTCAACCTATTCACATGGCTGATTTTTCGGCCCCTGTTGTTTTAGTCGTTGGCTCTGAGGGCAATGGTCTTAGCCTTTCTGTTCAAAGCCTTTGCGATGTGTTGGTTTCAATTGAGCTAAAGGGCAAAACCCCTAGCCTCAACGCTTCTGTCGCTACGGGCATGGCTCTGTATGAAATCTATCGCCAAACTTGGGTAAATAAACTATCTGGCTTAGATATTGACACGGCATCTAAATAGCCCGCCTGAAGTACGCCTGAGGGCACATCTACAGGCAATGTGCTTAGCCCATCAAAAGCTGACAAACGAGGTTAAAGATACTGATATGCATACAATATAGGGCACTCTTTAATGTAAAACACAATAGAGTTTTAATAAATGCTTAAAGAAAACTGTTGTATTTGAGTTTATCTCTTTTGTTAAAGTAGTTTTCATAAAGCCTTCTACAGAACTGTTAACAGATAACAGTTACAAACTGAAAGCTGTTCTACAATGAAGTTCGCACAGTCTCCAGCAGACAGTCTCAAGCAGACAGTCTCAAGCAGACAGTCTAAAAACAGAATTTCTAACTGCACACCCATAAAGCCGTCTTCAACACTGCGATGAAAAACTTTTTTAGTAGCTTGCTCAGTTTCTTTTCTGCGCCTTGGTGGGTCAAAATCACCACCGCAGAGCCCAACTGCATTTACTACTTTGGCCCGTTTGATAGCGAACAAGAGGCCGAGCTAGCTAAGCCCGGTTATGTTGAAGATCTTCAGCAAGAAGGTGCCCAGCAGATTAAAACCAGCTTGCAGCAAAGTGCAGAGCCCGAAAAGCTGACTATTGAAGTGGGAAGCGCTCTTCAGCCTTCAGTGATGCTGTCTGTGTAAGCGGATCGTTCAGGCTATCGATGAGGGTAAAGGTAGGGTGCCATCTGTACTTTGCTAGGTCTAGCTTTCCTTTTATAAATACGATCCCTTCTGCTTGCAGCAGTAGTTGCTGTAAGTCATCATTGCCATCTCGTAAAGATGAGCGAGACACTTCTCCCTGGGCATTAACGACCCTATGCCAGGGGATTTCGGCATTAGTGGTGACTCTAAAAAGAGCGTAGCCTACGACTCTAGGCTTACCTATTAGGCCAGCGAGATCTGCTACTTGGCCATAGGTCGCTACCTGCGCATAAGGGATCAGCTTAACGACGTCATATATTTTAGGGTAGCAAGACATGTCTTAAGAGCCTTCGGGATCACGGTTCTGTATGAGCTTGATTAAAAGAGACCATGCTGAAACAGTGCGGGCATTTTAAAACAACGAGCGATCGCCCCTTAACTGCTACAGAATGCTCTCTATGATGAATGCTTCCGTCCTCAACAAAGCCCGTGGGCACCTGCGTATCAATCAAAACCTGCCACTGCTGAGTCTCAATCGACTTGGGAATACAAAAGGGCCGCTGTTCATCTGAAGGGTTAAAAAATAGCAAAAAGCTATCATCAAATAAACGCTGTCCTCGACTGTCTAAATTGGGAATCTCAGCCCCGTTCAAAAAAATGCTGATAGCCCGAGTTGAGCTATCATGCCATTCCCAATCATCAATCGTCGTGCCATCAGGATGAAACCAGGCAATATCCACCACGCCAGATCCATGCAGTTCGCAGCCTAAAAACCACTGGTGTCGGCTAAAAATAGGATGAGCCTGACGGAATGCAATGAGCTTTTGAGTGAACGTCAGCAGCGTCTGATCTATTTCTTTTAGCTGCCAGTCAAACCACGAAAGCTCACTGTCCTGACAGTAGGTGTTGTTATTGCCCTGCGTAGATCGGCCCATTTCGTCGCCGCCTAAGATCATCGGCACGCCCTGCGAGAGCATCAGCGTTGCCAGTAAATTACGGCGCTGCCGAGCCCGCAGCGACAGTATCTGAGGATCATCGGTATCCCCTTCTACGCCATAGTTCCACGAGCGGTTGTAGCTTTCTCCATCGCGATTATCTTCGCCGTTGGCCTCATTGTGCTTTTCGTTGTAGCTCACTAGGTCGTTAATCGTAAACCCGTCATGAGCCGTAATAAAATTAATGCTGGCGTGAGGCTGACGGCCATCGTCTTGGTATAGATCGGAGCTGCCCGTAAAGCGAAAGGCAAAATCGCCCAAGCTGTAGTGCTCTCCTCGCCAAAAGTCTCGAATCGTGTCGCGATACTTGCCGTTCCACTCAGACCACAGCAGCGGAAAATTGCCCACCTGATAGCCACCTTCACCTAGATCCCAAGGCTCAGCAATCAGCTTAGTCGTTGAAAGCACCGGGTCTTGATGGATAATATCAAAAAAGGATGAGAGGCGATCTACCTCATATAGCTCGCGAGCTAGCGCAGAAGCTAGGTCAAAGCGAAAGCCGTCCACATGCATTTCCTGCACCCAATAGCGCAGGCTGTCCATAATCAGCTTGAGCACCTGAGGGTGGCGCACGTTCAAAGAATTGCCACAGCCCGTAAAGTCCATGTAGAAGCGCGGCGACGTTTCTATGAGCCGATAATAGGCAGCATTGTCAATACCTCTAAACGAAAAAGTCGGCCCTAGATGGTTACCTTCTCCGGTGTGGTTGTACACCACGTCTAAAATGACTTCGATACCAGCGGCATGAAGCGCCTTGACCATTGCTTTGAACTCGCTGACCTGCTGTCCGTGAATGCCAGACGAGCTATAGCCCGAGTGCGGTGCAAAGTAGCCGAGTGAGTCGTACCCCCAATAGTTGTGTAGGCCGGTGGTTACCAAGTGAGCGGGATAAACGTCGTATTGGTGAACAGGCAGCAGCTCTACAGCCGTAACGCCAAGCTTTTTGAGATGATCTATGGCGGCTGGGTGAGCCATGCCTGCATAGCTGCCTCTGAGCTTTTCAGGAATTTGAGGATGCTGCTGGGTGAAGCCTCTAACGTGCACTTCGTAAATCACGGTGCTGTCCCAAGCCACATCGGGATGTGTATCGTCTTCCCAGTCAAAGCTAGAATCGATGACTACCGACTTTGGCATTGCAGTGGCGCTGTCGGTAGTAGATAAGTCTAGGTCGCGATCGCGATCGCCAAAATGATCCATCGGAAAGCTAAACAGCGCAGGGCCAAAGCGAACATCACCTGTAATAGCCTTAGCGTAGGGATCAATCAGCAGCTTATAAGGATTAAACCGATGCCCATTTAGCGGATCGTAGGGGCCTTCCACCCGAAAGCCGTACTGCTGGTTTGGCCCGACACCGGGCAAAAAGCCATGCCAAACATAGTTGGTTACCGCAGGCAACGGCACTTGAGTTTCCTGGCCCAATGCATCGAACAGGCACAAAATCACGCCTGTTGCATTTTCAGAAAACAAAGCAAAATTAGTGCCCTTACCACTCCATGTTGCGCCTAGCGGGTGGGATTTCCCCGGCCAAACTTCTACCGTCATAAGGATTGCGGCGTAACGTGAAACCAAAAAGCGTTACCTTCCACAGCAACCCTACCAAACATTGCCCTGTCGGTGCGGAAAAACTCCTGCGAAATAGCGATCGCTAAATGTGACAAGCATCACGGTTATCTTTCTGTGGCGTCACACTGGTTGTTTTTTATACTCAGTACACTAGATCCAATCCCTTCACAATATCTGTGACATGCCTACGCCTAGTCGCCTACCGCTAAAGCCCAATCCATTCATTTCTCTACGCGACCCGCAGAGTGGGAAATGGAAAATTATTATCAGCTTTAAACAAACAAAAGCGTCGGAAGACTCAGCTCAAAATTTGGCTACGGTTTCTAATAAGCCGCTTTGGACATAAGGTTTCAGGCGCAGCAGGATTGAGATTAGGGCTTGGCAGATTTCTGGCACAATGGCCGTAAGCCGTTTGTCTTAAGAAATATGCGCCAGCTATATCCGCCGATTGATCCTTACCGCCAGAGCACGTTGGCGGTTTCCTCACTGCACACGCTGTACTACGAAGAAGCGGGCAATCCAGAGGGTAAGCCAGTTGTTTTTTTACACGGTGGCCCTGGTGGGGGCATTATTCCAGCCTATCGCCAGTTTTTTGATCCGAGTCGGTGGCGCATCATTTTATTCGATCAGCGAGGCTGTGGAAAAAGCACGCCCCACGCTGAGCTTACCGATAACACGACTTGGGATTTGGTAGATGACATTGAAAAATTGCGTCTGCACCTCTCTATTTCTCAGTGGACGGTGTTTGGCGGTAGCTGGGGCAGCACGTTAGCGCTAGCCTACGCTCAAGCCTACCCGGATCGGTGCGTTGGCCTTATTCTTCGCGGCATTTTTCTGCTGCGCCCCAAAGAAATTCACTGGTTTTACCAATCGGGTGCGAGCTATATATTTCCAGACGCCTGGGAAGGCTATCTTGCGCCTATTCCTGAGGCTGAGCGAGGCGATTTAGTGGCGGCCTACTATCGCCGCCTGACCAGCGCTGACGTGCAGATTCGGCAGGCGGCGGCTCGCGCTTGGGCAGTTTGGGAGGCTAGCACGAGTAAGCTACTGCCTGATGCTGGCCTAGTCGAAAGGTTTGGCGTTGGCAGCTTTGCTGATGCCTTTGCTCGCATTGAGTGTCACTACTTCATCAACGGCGGCTTTTTTAAAAGTGACGATCGGCTATTAGAAAATATTGACCGCATTCGCCATATCCCTGCTGTCATTGTGCAAGGGCGATATGACGTGGTGTGCCCCATGACCTCAGCTTGGGAGCTGCATCGCGCATGGCCCGAAGCCGAATTCGTTGTAGTAGCCGATGCCGGACATTCAGCTACCGAGCCCAGCATCACCAGCGCCTTAATCACTGCCACAGACGGTTTTGCGTAGAGTGGGCACTGTCCGTTATTTTTGCCAAAAGCGCTTTTTGTTTTCGCAGGGGATAGGTAAGTTCATTGAGGTGTGGAACTCTTGCTGCACTTTTTTCGTCAGCCTTTTAGATACCTGACGAACGATTTGATTGAGCAGCTTGTCGCCCGATGCCTTAACCAAATTATCGGGTAGTACCTGAATAAATCGCGGCACTTCCACCCAGGTAGAAAGGCTTAGCTCCCACGCTACATGGGTCATTTTTTCAAGGGAGAAGCCTTCGGGCAAACCAACAGCCGCCTCTTCGCACAGCGTCATAGAAGCTTTGAAATCAACACTATAGCCAACGGGTTCATAACCGGGCACAGCGATGGTTTCTATCCGATAGATGCCTTCTTCTTGCGGCAGTAATTTCAAGCCAATTTTGGGCTCAACCTCGTGATTTAGGCTCTTAAACTTACCGACGGTTAAGCCATAGCCATTTTCGCCAATGGCCTCTACGGTCATTGGCTGGGCGCAGCGGTAAAACCACTCTTGGTGAGCATCTAGATACTTGGCAACGCTGGCCGCATCTGCATACATCTCCATGTGGCCAATATAGTTGCCTTGGAAGTGCAATGTTTCCTTTGAAGAAAATTCTGCGTGTGAAGTTTTTTTAGCTTCAATCACACTAGCACCCGACTTAAGAAATTGGGTGCCTAGCTGGGAGGAAGATGCGTCGGATGAGATTTGCATGATGCCCAGTAGAGATATGAATTAGGTTTGTTTTGGTTTTTGCAAGATTGAGAATGAGGGAGCTGTGCTTGCTTTTGCGTATAAAGCGATCTTGATGAAGCCGAAACTATACGCTTGTTCTAAGCTAGCTACTGATTGTAGAAGGTGTCTTTAGTTGTTTTACGGATATGTATAAAATGAAGCGGCCCCGAAGCGGTAGGCCAAAAGACAGAAGGTAGAAGCACATCTCAATACGTGGGGAGGTGCGATCGCTGGGGTTGACCCTCTATAATCCCTTCTACATGTTTTATTCTTCGCTCTTATTAGGGTGTTGCCATTATGAAAGCGTTAGTAGCAGGTGCGACCGGGCAAACCGGCAGACGAATTGTCGAAGAACTGCTTGAGCGGGGGGTTGAGGTTAGGGCGCTGGTGCGCGATCGCTCTAAAGCCACTGCCGAGCTGCCATCAGGCGTTGAAATTGCTGTCGGTGACGTACTAGAGCCCAATACTCTGCGAGAGGCACTAGCAGGCTGTGAAGCTTTGGTCAGCGCCACAGGTGCCGCGCCTAGCTTTGATCCGACTGGCCCTTATAAGGTGGATTACGAAGGCAACAAAAATTTGGTGGATGCGGCTAAGCAGGCGAGCGTTGAGCAAATGGTGATGGTTTCATCGCTGTGTGTGTCTAAGCTGTTTCACCCGCTGAATTTATTTTGGGGCGTGCTGTATTGGAAGCAGCAGGCCGAAGACTATTTGAAAAATAGCGGTGTGCCCTACACGATTGTTCGCCCTGGCGGTCTTAAAAACGAAAATAACGATGAGGCGATTGTGATGTCGTCAGCCGATACGCTGTTTGAGGGCAGCATTCCTCGGCACAAAGTTGCTCAGGTGTGCGCCGAGGCGCTGAGCCAGCCTACTGCTAAAAATAAGGTTGTAGAAATAGTCACGAGTGACACGGCCTCGCCGCAGCCGCTAGCCACGCTGTTTGCAAGCGTTGGGTAGCACCTTAGAAGAACCAGCCATAGCTATGCAAGCCTTTGCCTAAGAGATTGACGCCCAAGTAGCAAATCCAAACGACGACAAAGCCGGACGCAGCTAGGATGGCGGGCCTTCTACCTTGCCATCCTTTAGTAATGCGAGCATGTAGGTAGGCGGCAAAAACTAGCCAGGTGATTAATGCCCAAGTTTCTTTGGGATCCCAGCTCCAGTACGATCCCCAAGCTTCGTTGGCCCATACCGCGCCAGCGATGATGCCAATAGTGAGCAGCGGAAAGCCTAGTCCGATGATGCGATAGCTAATGTTGTCTAGCGTATCTGCCAGGGTGAGACGTTGAGGGGAAAGGGCGATCGCAGGCTTAGAAACTACCTGAGTCGGGGCTTCTAAAACAGCCGTGCCGCCGCTCGAAACCGTCAGCGGTTCTCTAGAAAGGGTCTCTGTAGCAGAAGCCGATTCTGCCCTTTTGAGCTGGTATTTGCGGTCGCGAAATCCGCCCGTGCCGATAGAGCTGCCTTTGAGTTCTACGGCTTGGCCTCTGGTGACAATGAGAAAGGCGATCGCAATCAGTGCCCCTACCATCAAAGCCGAGTAGCTTAGCAGCATCACGCTTACATGCATCATCAGCCAGTTGGACTTAAGCGCTGGCACCAAAGGCTCTGAAACCTGCATTGAGCTAGGCAAAGTAAGCGCGGCAAAAGCGCAAATCCCCATTGCCACAGGTGAGGTAACGGCCCCGATCCAGCGGCTACCGCTCATACGTTCGGCAACAAAGTGTATGGCGGTGATCCCCCAGGCGATGAAAAACAAAGACTCGTAGAGGTTACTCAGTGGGAAATAGCCGCCTTCTATCCACCGAGCTGTGAGCAAAGCAGCTAGACAAAGGTTGGCGATCGCCATGCCCGCGCTGCCGACAATAGGCAAGAGCTTGACCTCAAAAAAGGCTAGCCCGCCCCAGTAGGCCAGCATCGTGACGAAGAGAACGGCGAAAGCGGCATTGTCTAACCAGCTTTCTAGGGTTGCAAGGTTTAGAGAGGCAAGATCCATAGGTAGGAGTAGATTAAAGGGGACTCAAAAATTAAGCTTAAGAAATAAAGCCTTAGAAATAAAGCCTTGGCTATGAGTTGAAACTAGCGACCTCTCTATCTTACCAATGGGCTACCGATAAGAGATGCGAACCGCAAGAAAGGACGTGAATGTTAAAATCCTTCCGGCCTTTTGATAAAAAGTACAATACAGGCTCTATACCTGTTAGCGCTGGTGTGTGGCGTTGGGGTTTGCCTCAGCAACTTAGTTGACCTCGCACTGAGTCGTTACCTAAGCTACGGCGGTGAGCCTAGATATTGAATAGTCTGGGCGTTCTGACCGAATCGCTATTTCCCCAACCATTCGTTTCAATTCATTTAGAGAAGAGCAATTATGGACGCGGCTGCACTTTGGAAACGCTATCAGGACTGGCTTTATTATCACGAGGGCTTGGGCCTGTATGTTGATGTCAGCCGAATGAGCTTTGATGAAGCGTTTGTTCAACAGCTCACCCCACGGTTTGAACATGCCTTTGAAGCGATGGATGCCTTGGAAGGGGGAGCGATCGCCAACCCCGATGAAAACCGCATGGTGGGCCACTACTGGCTGCGCGATCCTGAGCTTGCACCCTCTGAGGAAATTAAAAAGAACATTATCGAAACCCTTAGCGCTGTTAAAGACTTCGCCGCTAGCGTGAGAAGCGGTGACATCGCCCCGGCTGGCGAGAGCCGTTTTACCGATGTGCTCTCTGTCGGCATTGGCGGCTCGGCGCTGGGCCCTCAGTTTGTCTCTAAAGCGCTGGTAGAGGCTAATCCGTCGGTTAACATCCACTTTATTGACAACACCGATCCCGTGGGGATTGACAGCACGTTTGCAAAGATTGGCGATCGCCTTAAAAGCACCCTCGTACTAATTATTTCAAAGTCAGGCGGCACCCCCGAAACCCGTAACGGCATGGTCGAGAGCAAAGCCGCCTTTGAAAAAGCAGGTATTGACTTCGCAAGTCATGCCGTAGCGGTCACAGGTGAGGACAGCCAGCTAGACAAAGTTGCCAAATCAGAAGGGTGGCTGGCGACTTTCCCGATGTACGACTGGATTGGCGGACGGACTTCTGAATTGTCTTCCGTTGGCCTATTGCCTGCGGCGCTACAGGGCATTGACATTCAATCGATGTTAGATGGCGCGAAAGAAATGGACATTGCGACCCGCGTCCACGACATTCATACCAACCCGGCTGCACTATTGGCGCTCTCCTGGTATTTTGCTGGCAATGGCAAAGGCGAGAAAGATATGGTCGTGCTGCCCTACAAAGACAGCCTTTTGCTCTTTAGTCGGTATTTACAGCAGCTCGTGATGGAGTCGCTAGGTAAAGAAAAAGACCTCGACGGCAATACCGTTTATCAGGGCATTGCCGTGTATGGCAATAAGGGCTCGACCGACCAGCACGCCTACGTTCAGCAGCTACGAGAAGGCGTACCAAACTTTTTTGCCACGCTGATTGAAGTGCTGCAAGATCGAACCGGGACATCTGTGGAGGTTGAGCCTGATGTGACTTCCGGTGACTATTTGTCTGGATTGCTTCAGGGAACGCGCCGCGCACTGTATGAAAACCACCGCGACTCTATTACGATTACGGTGCCTGATGTAACGCCGAGCATGGTCGGTGCTTTGATTGCGCTATATGAGCGGGCGGTGAGTTTGTATGCCTCCCTGGTGAATATCAACGCCTACCATCAGCCAGGGGTAGAAGCGGGTAAAAAGGCTGCTGCTGACGTTCTAACCCTGCAAAATCAGGTAAGGGAGGCGCTGAGTAGTGCCAATTCGCCTTTGTCGCTGACTGAGATTGCCGATAAAATTGACGCCCCGGACAGAATTGAAAACATCTATAAAATCGTGCGCCATCTCAATGCCAATAGTCGCGGGGTCACGATTCAGGGCGATCCTAGCAAACCTGATGCTTTAAAGGTTTTAGCTGCTCAGTAGAAAAACGAGCCCAGCGAATCTGCTTGACCCACAGCCATCAGTAATGCTTCTAAAATTAAGTATTGGTCACTGCTGTTGTCGGCAGGTTCGCTCCTAAGAGATTTTTAGAGATTTTCATGGCGTTTTCTTCGATTACTCGTGCGATCGCGCGCACTCCTCTCGGCATAGAATTAGCGGCTCGGCTCGACAAGCAGCAAAGCCTACAGCTCAGCGGCGTTCCCAGACTGCCCAAAGGGTTAGTGGCTTCGGCATTGGCTCAGGCGCAAAATAGACCGCTGCTGGCGATCGCTGCCACCCTCGAAGAAGCCGGACGATGGGCCGCTCAGCTAGAGGCTATGGGCTGGGCCACCGTATCGTTTTATCCCACTTCGGAGTCTTCGCCTTACGATGCGTTTGACCAGGAGTCGGAGCTAACCTGGGGACAGCTTCAGGTGCTTTCAGACCTGATTAATGGCAAGGCGCAAAGCGAGAATATGCCACCGGGATCAAAGCATTTGGGATCGATGGCGATTGTGGCGACCGAGCGAGCTTTGCAGCCTCATTTGCCGCCTGTTGAGGTATTTCGTCCTTACTGCCTAGAAATTAATTTGGGCATGGAGCTGAACCTAAAGGATTTGTCTTTGAGCTTGGCTAAGCTTGGCTATGAAAAAGTAGCGACCGTTGAAACAGAGGGGCAGTGGAGCCAGCGAGGGGATATTGTTGACGTTTTTCCGGTGGCGGCAGAGCTTCCTGTCAGGCTGGAGCTGTTTGGTGATGAGCTAGAGCGCCTGAGAGAGTTTGATCCGGCTAATCAGCGATCGCTCGACCGCATCGAAACGCTTTTACTCACCACCACCGACTACAACCCGATTATTTCAGCAGCTTTAGAACAGCAAGGCATCCTGACAGATTTGCTGCTGCTAGAAGATCAAGAAAGCTTTGACACACGCCAGCAGGTGGAAGGCGTTCGGCGATTTTTGGGCCTTGCCTTCGATCAGCCTGCCTCACTGCTTGACTATCTGCCAGAGAATACGCTGATTGCCATTGATGAAATAGCGCAGTGCTATGCCCATGCGAATCGATGGCTTGAAACCGTTGAAGACCAGTGGTCAGAAGCTCAAAATTCGCTCTCGGCGCATCCTGACATTAAGCTACCTGCCAAGGGACTGCCCAAAATTCACCGCTCGTTTGAAGAATCGCTGGAGGAACTCAGCCTTTTTCAACGGATTGAGCTATCTGAAATTGCGGAAGACGGCGTGGGACTCAATCTTTCTAGCCGACCGATCCCAACCATTCCCCATCAGTTTGGCAAGCTAGCAGAGCTGTTGAGAGAGGAGCGCGATCGCAATTTCTCCCCCTGGTTAATCTCCGCTCAGCCTTCTCGCTCGGTGGCTTTGCTGCAAGAACACGACTGCCCCGCGCAATTTATTCCTAACCCTAAAGACTATCCAGCGATAGACAAGCTTCAGGCTCAGCGCATCCCGATTGCGGTGAAATACTCTGGCCTTGCTGAGCTAGAAGGCTTCATTTTACCGACCTTTCGCATTGTCGTGGTCACCGACCGTGAGTTTTTTGGACAGCATACGCTAGCGACGCCGAGCTATGTGCGCAAACGCCGCCGCGCCGCTTCCAAGCAGGTTGATCCTAATAAGCTTCGGCCTAAAGATTATGTGGTGCATCGCAACCACGGCATTGGTCAGTTTTTACGGCTCGACAGCATTACCGTTGACGACAAAACTCGCGAGTATCTGGTCATTCAATATGCTGACGGGCTGCTGCGGGTGGCGGTCGATCAAATGGCCTCGCTGTCCCGCTATCGCACCTCGGTAGAGCAGCGGCCTCAGCTTAATAAAATGACGGGCAAAACCTGGGAGAAAACCAAGGGCAAGGCTCGCAAGGCAATTCAAAAAGTAGCGGTTGACTTGCTCAAGCTCTATGCTAAGCGATCGCAAATGCAGGGCTTCACCTATCCCGAGGATATGCCCTGGCAGCAGGAGCTAGAAGATTCTTTTCCCTACACGCCCACGCCCGATCAGCTTAAGGCGACGCAGGATGTAAAACGGGATATGGAGAGCGATCGCCCGATGGATCGCCTAGTGTGCGGCGACGTGGGCTTTGGCAAAACCGAGGTGGCCCTAAGAGCGATGTTCAAAGCCGTCACATCCGGCAAACAGGTCGCCCTGCTAGCACCCACGACCATCCTCACCCAGCAGCACTACCATACGCTTAAAGAACGCTTTGCCCCCTACCCCATTCAAATTGGACTGCTCAACCGCTTTCGCTCTGCTAGTGAGCGCAAAGAAATTCTTCAGCGCTTGCTCTCGGGCGAGCTTGACGTGGTGGTCGGGACTCATCAGCTTTTAGGCAAAGCCGTCAAGTTCAAAGATTTGGGACTGCTGGTTGTGGACGAAGAGCAAAGATTTGGCGTTAACCAAAAGGAAAAAATTAAGGCGATGAAAGCCCAGGTAGACGTACTGACCCTGAGCGCCACACCGATTCCTAGAACGCTGTATATGGCGCTCTCTGGCGTCCGGGAGATGAGCCTAATTACAACGCCGCCGCCGTCTCGTAGGCCCATTAAAACGCACCTGTCGCCCTACGATCCTGAAAAGGTGAGAACGGCAATTCGTCAAGAGCTAGATCGCGGCGGGCAGATATTTTATGTGGTGCCTCGGGTGGATGGCATTGAGGAAGTGGCGGGGCGGATTCGGGAGGCGGTGCCGCAGATTCGGCTGGCGATCGCCCACGGCCAAATGCCCGAAGGCGAGCTAGAAGCCACTATGCTCACTTTTAGCAGCGGCAACGCCGACCTCATGGTGTGCACAACCATTATTGAGTCAGGGCTCGACATTCCTAGAGTCAACACCATCATTATTGAAGATGCTCACAAGTTCGGCCTCTCTCAGCTCTATCAGCTACGCGGGCGCGTCGGTCGTTCGGGCATTCAGGCTCATGCATGGCTCTTGTTCCCGGCTCAAAGCAAGCTCTCTGATAAAGCCCGTAAGCGGCTGCGGGCCATTCAAGAATTTACTCAGCTGGGCTCGGGCTATCAGCTCGCCATGCGAGATATGGAGATTCGCGGCATTGGCAACCTGCTCGGCGCACAGCAGTCTGGCCAGATGGAGGTGATTGGCTTCGATTTGTATATGGACATGCTAGAAGAGTCGATTGCTGAGATTCGCGGGCAGGAAATTCCCCAGGTCGATGAAACGCAGGTTGATCTAAAGGTGACGGCCTTTATCCCAGCGGACTACATTCCAGATGCGGATCAAAAAATGAGCATCTACCGCGAACTGGTTTCAGCCTCTACCCGCAGGGAGCTAATGGAAATTGTGGCCGACTTGAACGATCGCTATGGGCCGCTGCCGTCTGCGGTGGGCCAGCTTGTAAAGGTGCTAGAGATTAAGCAAATTGCTCAGCCTTTGGGCTTTTCGCGAATTAAGCCGGAGGGCGCACAAAACATTGTGATGGAAACGCCGATGGAAAAACCCGCTTGGAACTTGCTGCAGGAAAAGCTGCCGAGCCACTTGCGATCGCGCTTCGTCTACTCATCCGGCAAAGTCACCATTCGCGGCTTAGGCGTCCTTAAGCCCGACAAGCAAATCGAAAGCCTAATCGACTGGCTCAGCCAAATGCAAAGCGCCTTGACAGAGCCTGCTTTGTCTGAAGTATCGGCTTAGAGCCATCGGGTTTTCTCTAGCACTAGCCAAAAATTCACCATGCGGATTTTTGGCTAGAATTCGTCGTTGCCATAGGCCATAGGCGCTTCATTATCTCGCTTGGAACCTAGCAAATCGAGCTGCGTCACTCTAATGACTGGGCTGGTGCGTGTAGCCCCCGTCGCGCGATCCTGCCAGCTATCTAATTTAATAGATCCGGTAATCCCAATCAGACTGCCCTTTCGCACATAGTTAGCCGCGACTTCTGCGGTTTTACCCCAGATTTCCAAGTTAAACCAATCGGGCTGGTCGCTGTTGCGCGTACGACGATTAACGGCCAACCCACACTTGGCTAGCACGTTGCCCGATTCAAAGTAGCGAACCTCAGGATCTCTCCCAACCCGGCCAACCAAAGTGACTACATTTACACTCATAACGTTTCTTAAAATTCCTAAATTGAATCAGTACCTAATTACTACTTATAGTGAAACCGATCACGAAGAAATTGACCACCTGTGTTGGCCAGCCATTACCCTACTTACGTTACTGTTTTATGTGCTGATTGCTACTTCTCTTTGCATTGCTGCTCTTTATATTCAGCTTTTTTATTGCGCTGCTAAAAAGCCGTCACATTCTAAATGTAAGCGACCCTCGCATCTGTACAATTAGGGCAACTACAACCGTTTCAATCGTCAGCTATCCGTAGCTTTCTGTTCGCCCTCTAAGAGGGCGCTGGGCCATACTTTTTTAAAAATTGCTGATGAGCGCGGCTTGGCTTGAATCGTAGAGTTTATCAAACTTGACTAGACGTTTCGATATGAAACGTAATAAAATCCATTCCAGTCGTCAACACTACTCGTTTTCATCGCTATTAGGAACCCTTAGCTTGTGGCTTTTTTCAATCGCTTATCCCTCTCCCGAGATATGGGTATCGACCTCGGTACAGCCAATACCCTAGTTTATGTATCAGGGCGAGGCGTTGTTTTACAAGAGCCTTCAGTGGTTGCTATCGACGAGACGACGGGCAAAGCACTGGCGGTCGGTGAAGAAGCTAAGCAGATGCTGGGCCGTACGCCCGGTAATATCCGCGCCCTACGACCGCTAAGAGATGGCGTTATCGCCGATTTTGATGTCGCTGAGGTGATGCTGAAGCACTTTATTCGCCGCGTGCATGAAAATAAGGCGTTGGTATCGCCTAAAGTAGTGATCGGTATTCCTAGCGGTGTGACGGGCGTAGAGCGTCGGGCGGTGATGGATGCAGCTTTGCAAGCGGGCGCTCGAATGGTGTATCTGATTGATGAACCTGTGGCGGCGGCGATTGGGGCTGGCCTTCCAGTGGATGAGCCAACGGGCAATATGATTGTTGATATCGGCGGCGGTACGACTGAGGTGGCGGTACTGAGCTTGCAGGGCACGGTGCTGAGCGAGTCGGTGCGGGTGGCGGGTGATGAGCTGACCGATGCGATTAAGCAGTATATGCGCAAGGTGAATAATTTAGAGATTGGAGATCGCACCGCCGAAGAAATTAAAGTCAAAATCAGCTCGGCCTACCCAAGCCCCGACGACGATGAAATTTCGCTAGAGGTGAGAGGCGTTCATATGCTCTCTGGCCTGCCGAGAACCGTCACGGTTAAAAGCCCCGAAATTCGTGAAAGCATGGCAGAGCCTTTGTCTGTCATTGTCGAAGCCGTTAAACGCACGCTCGAAAAAACGCCGCCTGAGCTAGCGGCTGATATTATTGACCGGGGCATTATGCTCGCAGGCGGTGGCGCTTTGCTCAAAGGGCTCGACACGCTGATTTCTCACGAAACTGGCATTGTGGTTCACGTCGCGGCTGATCCGCTGAGCTGCGTTGTGTTAGGCACGGGCCGCGTGCTCGAAAACTTTAGCCAGATGGAACGGGTATTTAGCGCGCGATCGCGCGATCTATAGCGATTCAACCAAAAACAGCACAAGTCGCCCGATCAACTACAAAGTGTGACAATTTGCTGTCTTTGATTCGTTACAGTAAGCTATCTGGCTGTCTGTTTTTACAGGTTTATTCTGCTGTGAGTTAACCTTTGGCCAACTCGCTTTAGATGGCGACCAATGCCGCCATAAATACCCCGATGAAAGTGCTTTAAGAGTGTTTGCTTTAAGATGTTTGCCCTAAGACGATGGTGGGATAAAAATGCGCTCAAGGCGGGGCTAGTTTTTTTAGCAGTGGGCACGGCTTGGGTCGTTCGCCAAACCAACGGCGCTTTAATAGACGAAGCCTATCAGCTGGTGACCCGCCCTTTTCCTAAGCCCCCGGCTGAAAAACAAATCGAAAACGCCTACGTTTTAGAGCTGCAGCAAAAGGTGATTGAGCTAGAAAATCAAAATCAAACGCTGCGCGAGGTGATTGATAACCAGGAAGGCAGCAAGCTCGATACGACTGCACTAGCTGCGGTTATTGGGCGTAGCGCCGACCACTGGTGGCAGCAAATCACCGTGAATAAGGGCAGTAAAGCGGGTGTAAAAGTAGGCGATATTGCCACAGCCCCAGGCGGCTTGGTGGGCCGCATCGTCGATGTAACGCCAAACACCGCTCGAATTTTGCTGCTCAGCGATCCAACCAGCCAAATTGGGGTAAAGGTGAGCCGCAGTCGCTCGACTGGCTATATTCGGGGTGGCACAGGGAGTCAAGCGACCATGCAGTTTTTTGAAAAAGTTCCCGATGTAAAGGCCGGAGATGTTTTGGTCACCTCTTCTTTTAGCCGACTGTTTCCTCAAGGCATTCCGATTGGTCGAGTGGCTTCTATTAACTTGAATACTAGCCCCGCCCCGGAAGCCGTCATCCAGCTCTCTGTGCCGATTAGCAACCTAGAGTGGGTTACGATTCATCCGTATACGCCTAAGCTAGACGTGGACGCTGCCCCGGCTGAAATTGTCACTGATGACAATCCGCAGTAAATCCTGTGACATAACTCGCAGCAGGTAGTAGAAAGTAGGTTTTGTGATGATTTCAATGCGGCCCCGACGTCGATTAAACGCTCGTAAGCAGGTTTGGAACTGGGTAGTTACGATTGGCTCCGTATTTTTTTGCCTGCTGATTTTACGACTGCGGCTACCGGGTATGAATTTGCTGGGGGTTGGGCCAAACTGGTTGCTGATTTGGATGGTGGCCTGGAGCATTAGCCGCACGCCTTTTACGGGGGCGATCGCTGGCATCACGTTAGGCTTATTGCAAGATAGCCTCACCGCGCCTTTTCCAACTCATGCGCTAGGGCTGGCGATCGCTGGGGTTCTTACCGCTAGCCTCAAGCAGCGACGATTCATTCAAGAAGATCTCATCTCAATCGTTTTAATCGTTTTTGGCTTAGCAACTGTTACCGAAACAGCCATGGCCGTTCAGCTCAGCGTGCAGCATATCCTGGGCAATCCATCTATTCACGACAGCCTCGGTTCGATATGGCAGTATTACCAGCGAGTAGCCCTGAGTTCGGCCATCATTAGCAGCCTGTGGGCACCCGCCCTTTACTATCCGCTTAAGCGCTGGTGGGAAAAATACAGCATCAGCGAGTAGCCGCTATGCCGCCTGAAGGACGGGCGCTTTTCCCAATTCGGTAGCTGCCACCATTAAGCAGTCGTAAATTCTGTCAGGCTTTAGCCCCTGTAAGTAAGCCTTGCTTCTCGTGCCGCAGGAGAGCGCTGCGGTGAATAATCCAGCTGATTGCCCCGCTAAAACATCGGCTTCTGTATCGCCTACCATCCAGCTATTTTGAGTGAGGTAGCCTTGGGCCTTTTGCTGAGCGATCGCCCGCCGCAGCAGCTCACGCTTTTGCTCTACACAGTTGGCAAACGCCGCATTAGCATCTAAAGCCCCATACACTTCATGCACCAAAGGCGTTAGACCATGAGCCTGTAAGATAGCCTGCACCTGCCGAGGATGGCGCAAGGTCACCAGCACCAAGCGCATTTGGCACTGCTCAAAATAACGCAGCGCTTTTTCAGCCTGCGGCTGCAAGCAGTCCCACTGAAGCAGGCTGGGATGATTCACCAGGCGTTCTACCTGCTGCATAAAAGGCGTAAACAGTTCAGCAGGCAAGCCAGAGCGAATAGCAATTTCAACATCCGCAATTCGATTCTGCTTCATGTGCCAAAACTGGCTTTTCGGCAGGGGCTGGATGTTTAGCTTGGGCTTGTTGGTTTTTGATTGTGCTACAGCGCCTGCGATCGCCTTCAACCCAGCGCAGTACGTTTGATAGTAGCGCTCTGAGACATCCACAATTGGGCCGTCAAAATCACAAAAAACGACCTGCTGCGGTGCAAAAGCGCCCGCCTGCTTAGCTATCTGATCAGCAGAGACAGATGAAACAATGCTGGGAGAAAAACTGCGTACCGTCATGATGCTGAGACCTGCTTTCGTAACAGAAACTTAATTCTTCTTTACCTTAGCAGGACTCTTATAACTATGAGCCTTAGTTTTACCTATTTGTGATCAGATTATCTTATGTCACTGAAAATCTATTTGCCAAAGCCCTTACCTCGCTCAGCAGATTCTACACAAAAGCATTTTTCTATTTGCGCTCTCAAAGCCGCTTCATCCAGATTTTGCCCGATTAAAACCAGCTGATTTTTCCTAGTCCGACCCTTCCATTCCTCATCCTCTAGCGAAAATCGCTTGCCGCTCAGGTGAAAAACATGCCGCTTAGGGCTTTCATCAAACCACAGAATGCCTTTTGCCCTAAAGACCGCCGCCGGTAGCTGATTATCTAAAAAGTGCTGAAACTTACGAATAGACAAAGGCTGGTCTCGGTCAAACGAGACTGACGTAAAGCCATCTATATCTAAATGGGAATGGGCGCTGTGGTCATGGTCATGCTCGCAGTGGCCATGGTCATGATCGCAATCAGCGTGATCCGCTTCGTGACCGTGGCTTTCGTGATTGTGACTGTCATGGTCATGATTCTCGTCATGATTCTCATGGTCATGGTTCTCATGACTCGCCGAATGGTCATGCGCCGAGTGGTCGTGATGATCGTGGCTGCTTTCTTCGGCGGACTTTTCATCACCAAAATATTTGTCCGACTCAAATAGGCCAACGCTGAGGATCAAAGGCAACGGCACTTGAGAATGGTCGGTACGTAAAATGCGAGCGTCTTGCTTAATCTCGCGCAGCTTAACTTCTAGCAAGTCGGCATCGGCTTCGTCAACGACATCCATTTTATTGAGCAAAATAATGTCGCCATAGGCAATTTGGTTGTAAGCTGCCTGCGAATTAAAAAGATCCAGGCTGTAATTTTCGGCATCGACTACGGTGACAATCGAATCAAGCCGGGTCAAATCACGCAGCTCAGTGCCCAAAAACGTCAGCGCCACTGGCAGCGGATCGGCAAGCCCCGTGGTCTCTACCACTAAATAATCGATTTTGTCGGCGCGCTCTAATACTTTGTAAACGGCCTCTAGCAGGTCGTTGTTGATCGTGCAGCAGATGCAGCCATTGCTCAGCTCCACCATGTTGTCATCGCCTGTGGTGATCAGCAGCTCATTATCAATGCCAACTTCACCAAATTCGTTCACCAGTACCGCCGTTTTTAGCCCTTCCTGATTGGTCAAAATATGATTGAGCAAGGTGGTTTTTCCGCTGCCCAAAAAGCCTGTAATGATGGTGACAGGAAGGCCATGCTTGGAGGCATCCATTGATGGGGTAGGGGCGAGGGTCGTAGCAGTCATAGCAATCTGGGACTAAAGTTGTTTGGCAGTTGTTTGGCAAGCTATTGAGCAGGTCGAGCTAACGGCTTCGGTCGTTTAATTATTACGTATCTGATAAAAGTTGAGACGCTATCTTTACACCTGATTAAGAAATAACTGTTAAAAGAACGGCGCTATGGATTTTGCCGAATGTGGGTTTCACTCTACTATTGAGTTTGGTTCAAGTGTTTAGTTTCCTCATCAATCTTCTCATTGCCCATGAGCGTTGCCATTTACAACACGCTGTCCCGTCAAAAGGAAGCTTTTACGACCCTGGTGCCTAATCAGGTAAAGATGTACTGCTGTGGCGTAACGGTGTATGACTACTGTCATTTGGGTCATGCTCGCTCATACATCGTGTGGGACACGGTGCGCCGCTACCTGACTTGGCTGGGCTATGAGGTTCGCTACGTTCAAAACTTTACCGACATTGACGATAAAATCCTCAATCGCGCCCGCCAAGAAAATTCTTCCATGTCGGCAGTGGCCGAAAAGTATACGGCGGCATACTTTGAAGATATGGCGCGGCTCAATATTTTAGAGGCTGATGAGTATACCTATGCCACGCATACGATGGATGGGATTAAGCGCCTGATTCACGAGCTAGAGCAAAAGGGGTATGCTTATCCGGCTGCGGGCGATGTGTATTACTCGGTGCGTAAGTTTGAGGGCTATGGCAAGCTGTCGGGCCGCAAGCTAGAAGATATGCGAGCGGGAGAAAGTGGCCGCACAGACGCTGGCCAAACGCAGATAAAGCAAGATCCGTTTGATTTTGCGCTGTGGAAGTCGGCCAAGCCGGATGAGCCTGCGTGGGAATCACCCTGGGGGCCGGGGCGTCCGGGCTGGCATATTGAATGTTCGGCAATGGTGCGCGATCGCCTCGGCAATACTATCGATATTCACATGGGCGGCGCAGATCTTCAGTTTCCTCATCACGAAAACGAAATCGCCCAGTCCGAAGCGGCCACCGGGCAGCCTTTATCTATTTACTGGATGCACAACGGCATGGTGAACGTCGGCGGCACCAAAATGTCAAAATCTTTGGGCAATTTCACAACCATTCGCGGCCTGCTAGATGCGCCCGATGCACCTAATCCAATGGCCGTTCGCCTGTTTGTGATGCAGGCCCAGTATCGAATGCCGCTAGATTTTACGGAAGAGGCGACTGTCGCCGCCAAAAAAGGCTGGGCCACGCTTAACGAGGGGCTAAACTTTGGCGCTCAATATGGTGAGAAGCTGGGATGGCGCGATCGCAAAGCTGATCTAGAGACAGAGGCCGCACAGCAGTTTCAAACTTCTATGGATGATGACTTTAATACGCCGGGAGCAGTTGCCGTTCTATTTGGTTTGGCTAAAGAGCTTCAGCGGCAGGGAAATCTGATTGTCCATGAAGGTCAGCCCGACGCTGATACTCAGTTTCTTCAGCAGCAGTGGCAAACGCTGGTGCAGCTTGCTCAGGTTTTGGGTTTGGAAGCTCAAGCGGTTGAAGCATTTACCGCAGCCAATAGTATTGACGATGCTGAGATTGAAACGCTGATTGAGCAGCGGACGGCGGCGAAGCAGGCTAAGGATTATGGGAAGAGCGATCGCATTCGAGACGACCTCAAGGCCCAAGGCATCACGCTAATCGACAAACCGGGCGGCGTGACTCACTGGCATCGCTAAACTGAGACTTCAAAACTATGTTGGAATTTATCAATCTTCCAAATGGCAAGCTCCCACCCGTTGCGCCTTATTCTCACGCGGTTCGAGCCGGGGACTTTTTATTTGTCACTGGCCAGCTCGCTGAAGATCCAGACACGGGCGAAGTGATTAAGGGCTCGATCTCTGATCAAACTGAGCGAGTCATGGCTAACCTGCAGCTAGTTTTAACCCATGCGGGCACCAGCTTTGAAAAGGTCGTGATGTCTCGCATATTCGTCACCGACTTCCGCTACTACGAAACGGTCAATCAAATATACGCCAGTCATTTCACAGCGGGTCGATATCCAGGGCGAACCACGGTCGGCGTTACAGCCTTGGCGGGTTTTGGCG
Organism: Phormidesmis sp.; assembly: GCA_049646385.1. Classification (GTDB taxonomy): domain Bacteria; phylum Cyanobacteriota; class Cyanobacteriia; order Phormidesmidales; family Phormidesmidaceae; genus Phormidesmis. The sequence goes on from JBARVS010000140.1 coordinate 28,139, forward strand.
ACGTTGAAATTGATTTAATCGTGTATTGTGGCGATTGAGGTTAGCGATTGAGATTAGCAATTGAGAAGCCACCTAGCGACCAAAATCTTCCAGATCTTCCAAATCGTCTAAGTCTTCAGCGGTCGATAAGTCCAGGCACAGCTCTTGAAAGGCTTGATTGCGCGTTTTACGAGACGTGCGACGGTACTTTTTAGCTTCTAGCCTCGGCTCGTGCACTACCTTGCCCGCTGCGACCATCTTTACCTTTTCAATCGCTTCCACATCCGGCTGATGCAACAAGGTTTGCTGCTGCTGAATAACCTCTGCCAACAGCAATAAATAGTCTCCATACCGCTCCCAATCGCCCCTAACCGCGCAACCGGGCTCATCCCTGTGCAGGCAGTTATGAAACTGGCAGCTTTCTACCGCCCGCCGCCGCCGAATTTCTGGAAAGTAATCGCTCAACTGCTCAGGTAAGCAAACAATATCAGGGTGGTTAAATCCAGGCGTATCCGCTAAAAAACCACCCTCCGGCAGCTCAAATAATTCAACATGGCGAGTAGTGTGCCGCCCTCTGCCTAGTTTCCCTGAAACGGCATTCACCCGCAGATTTTGCTGAGGAATCAGCCGATTGGTCAAGCTTGATTTACCGACGCCCGATGGCCCCGCTACAACCGTAATTTGGCCTTGCAGCTTGGGCCCCAGCTCAATGTGTAGCGCATGATCTTCGCGAATGCTAACCAACAGCGGCTGATAGCCCCATTCTGCGAGTCTGTTTTGCCAGTAAATAATGGCTTGGTCATTAAGCAAATCTCGTTTGTTCAAACACAGCGTCAGCGCTATGCCCGTAGATTCTGCCTTTACCAAAAAGCGGCTGAGCTGATGAGGATCTAGCGCGGGTTCAGCTAGGGCAAACACCAGTAGAATTTGATCTACATTGGCAATGGGCGGGCGATCTAGCGAGGTTTGGCGGGGATAGATGTGAGCGATCGCCCCCCGCATCCCCTGCCAATCAGGTTCTTCGACGGTGACGCGATCGCCCACCATAATCTGCTGACCCAGCTTTTTAAGCAAGCCCCTACGAATGCACAGCAAAACAACCGGGCAGTCTAGCTGATCTTTTGCGGACTCGTCTAGCTGCACCGAATAATAGTTTGCCTGAATCGCAACCACCGTTCCTAGCCATGGTTTAGAAGCTAAGACTGAAGTATCCAGCAAAGCATGAGTCTCAGAACCTGCCTTAGCGCTCGGCCCAGAACTCAAAGCTCTATAGGACGGCGTATCTGAACTGCAAAAAACTCACTTCGATCATCAATCGCTTCTATACCGTAGCCATCCATCTTCAAGCTATCAGGCACCTGCTCTATCGGCTCACCCGGATCTAGCCACACTTCTAGCAGTGCTCCTGGCTCCATTCGCTCTAGCTTCAGCTTCGTTCTTACAAAATTCAGCGGGCAGGGCGTTCCTCTCAAATCCATCTGCTCATCAGCCACCGCCACCGCCTGATCCAAATCTAAAGACTTATCCATGAAACAGTCCGCCCAAAAAGCCTTCTTTTTTGCCCTTTCCTACAGCGTCACCGCGCACTTCTGCAAGCTGAGTCAGCAGCTCTCGCTCGTCCGCCTTAATCTTGGTTGGAATATCTACCTTAACGGTGATCAAATGTTTTCCTCGGCTTACCGGATTGCCCAGCCGGGGCACCCCTCGCCCTTCTAACGACAGCACCGTATTGGGCTGAGTTCCCGCTGGTACCTGCATGGCCACCTTGCCATCTACCGTTTCTACTTCTAGCTCGCAGCCTAAAATCGCTTGAAGATAGCTTACCCTCAGGTCAGAAAGGATATTGATGCCATCGCGTTTGAACACCGGATCGTCATTGACGACCAAATAAACATACAGATCGCCAGCAGGCCCATTTCGCTTGCCCGCGTCTCCTTCTCCAGATACCCTTAAGCGAGTGCCATTTTCAACACCAGCAGGCACCGTAATTTTGAGCTTTTTATTCGTTTGCTTTTGTCCACTGCCGCCACAGGTCTCGCAGCGGTCTTCAACGACCTCGCCGCTGCCATTGCAGGTAGGACAAGCCGAAACCTGATTAAAAATTCCAAAAGGCGTACGGGTTGCCCTTCTAACCTGGCCCGCACCATTACAAGTAGAGCAAGTGCGCGGCCTAGTTCCTGGCTTGGCCCCCGATCCTGAGCAGGTTATGCAGGTTTCTAGATGGCTAATCCTAATTTCTTTTTCGCCTCCAAAAACGGCCTCTTTGAAGTCGAGTTTGAGGTTGAGCCTGAGGTCATCACCGCGCATTGGCCCACGCCGCCGCTGCTGACCGGGCTGACCCGAAAAACCGTTAAAAAAGCTCTCAAAAATATCGGCGAATCCACCCATATCTTGAAAGTCTTGAAATCCGCCGCCCGCCGCTGCGCCGCCAACGCCCGCCTCGCCAAACTGATCGTAACGCTTCCTGATTTCTGGCTCTGAAAGAACTTCGTAAGCGCGACTGACTTCCTTAAAAGTTTCCTCAGCACTTGCGTCTTTATTAACGTCAGGATGATATTTACGCGCTAGCTTGCGATAAGCGCGCTTAATTTCATCTTGCTCGGCATTGCGCGAGACACCCAGGGTCTCGTAGTAATCACGGGCCATAAAACGTCAATCACAGATAAGAACTAGCAGGTCATAAATCAACACGCATTGGATCATTGTATCGCAAAGGCTCTGAAGCACTAACCTGCTTTAGGGCCACTTTGTGCATTTATTTTGTGCACTGGCCTGTGCATTGGTCTGTGCGCTGCTATTCACTTTTTATTCAATGGCTTCATAGTCGGCTGCGACGGTGCTATCAATATCAAATTCTTCATCGGCAGCACCATAGGCTGTAGCAGTCGATCTTGCCCCGCTGTGGGCAGATCTTGCCGCCGCTGTGGGTGCCGCAGACGCAGCGTGATAGGCCACCGAAGCAGAAACTGGCACGGCTTCTGGCTGGGACTCTGGCTGGGACTCTGGCTGGGACTCTGGCTGGGGTTGTGGGGCTGGCTTTGGCGTGGCGTTAGCTCCGGGCATTTCATCATGGCTGCTTGAGTCGCTCTCTTCTGCGCCTGTTTGTCGATAGATGCCCGCTCCAATGTTGAAGATGGTTTGCTGCAAGGCTTCTAGTTTTTGCTCAAGGTCAGCAGGCTCTGTGTTTCTGTTGGCAATAGCGGCGCTTAACGCTTCAAATTCAGCTTCAGCCTGGGCCTTTAGCTCCTCACAAACTGTGCCTGCACTGTCGCGCAGGGCTGATTCATAGCTGTAAAACAGCGCGTCAGCTCTATTTTGTAGCTCTGCTAAGCTCTTACGCTGTTCGTCTTCGCCTGCATACATTTCAGCTTCTTCTTTCATTCGCGCAATCTCAGACGGAGAGAGCCCACCTCGGTTGGTGATTTTGACGCTTTGCTCTCGGTTTGTGCCGCGATCGCGCGCCGCTACCTGTAAAATGCCATCCGCGTCAATTTCAAAAGAGACCTCAATTTGAGGCACGCCTCTCGGTGCAGGTGGAATACCCGTCAGCTCAAATCGGCCCAGGCTTTTGTTATCGCGAGCCATGGCCCGCTCGCCCTGCAAAGCATGAACTTCTACAGAGGTCTGCCCATCAATCGCGGTTGAAAACATCTGCGTTCGGCTAGTGGGAATTGTCGTATTGCGCTCAATAATTTTGGTAAAGACCTCGCCCAAGGTTTCAATTCCCATAGAAAGCGGCGTTACGTCAAGCAGTAAAAGGTCTTTGACCTCTCCGCCTAGCACACCTGCCTGAATAGAAGCCCCTAGCGCCACGGCCTCATCTGGATTGACAGAGCGATCAGGCGTTTGTCCACCAAAAAAATCTGTTATAGCCGCTTGAACCGCAGGAATTCGCGTCGATCCGCCGACGAGCAAAATGCGATCAATATTATCCGCGCTCAGTTCGGCGTCTTTGAGTGCCTGCTTAACTGGCTCTAGCGTATTGACGATCAAATCGGCGGCTAGCTCCTCGAATTGCGATCGCGATAGCGCCATTTCCAAATGCTTAGGCCCGGTTTCATCCGCCGCAATAAACGGCAGATTAATTGAGGTTTTCGTCATGGTTGACAGCTCAACCTTTGCTTTTTCTGCCGCTTCGCGAATTCGCTGAAGCGCCATGCGATCATTGGTCAAATCCATACTTTCCTGCTGCTGGAAAGCTTCTGTCATCCAGGTAACAATGCAGTTATCAAAGTCATCGCCGCCTAAATGATTGTTGCCAGAGGTCGCTCTGACTTCAAAAACGCCATCACCTAGCTGTAAAATAGACACATCAAACGTGCCGCCGCCCAAGTCGAAGACCAGCACAGTTTGATCTTGATCTTGCTTGTCAAGTCCGTATGAAAGTGCCGCAGCGGTTGGCTCGTTGATGATCCTCAGAACTTCTAAGCCAGCAATCGTACCCGCATCTTTAGTGGCTTGCCTTTGAGCATCGGTAAAGTAGGCAGGCACCGTAATGACGGCTTGAGCGACGGTTTCGCCCAAGTAAGCCTCGGCATCATTCTTAAGCTTTTGCAGCGTCATTGCCGATACTTCTTGCGGCGTAAAGCCCCTAGCGCGGATCATCACGTCTACGGTATCGTCTTTACCTTTAGTGCATTTGTAGGGGACACGCGATCGCTCAGCCTCCGTATCATCCCAGCGCCGACCAATAAATCGCTTGATGCTATAAACCGTATTTTCAGCATTCGTCACAGCCTGCCGCTTCGCCAGCTGGCCAACCAAACGCTCTCCGCCCTTAGCAAAGCCAACAATACTGGGCGTCGTCCGGCCTCCCTCCGTATTTGGAATAACCACTGGCTTACCTCCCTCCAGCACCGCGACGCAGCTATTTGTGGTTCCCAAATCTATGCCAATAACTTTTCCCATAATCCACTCGAACAGCTCTAATGAAGATCATTGAGACCGCAGTGCTCCGCAGCAACCCACAGCCCCTTAGCATTGCATTGCATCCGTCTTACCCTTCGTCATAGCCGTCGGCTTAAGGACACAGCACCGCCCACTTCAATCGCTGCTAAAGCCAATTTTTAGAGTCAGATGGCGGCTTGCTAGAGTCAGATGGCGATTTGCTAGAGTCAGATGGCGATTCGCTAGAGTCAGCAGAAGGGTCTAACGGGGTGGCTACTTTGACCATGGCATGGCGCAAAACGCGCTCTCCTAAAACATACCCACGGACGAACTCATCAATAACAGTCCCTTCTGGATACTTGTCGGTTGGCTCGCGCATAACCGCTTCATGCAAATTAGGGTCAAACTCTTGCCCTTCACTTCGCATTGGTGACACGCCCAGCTTTTTAAGCGCCTCAATGAGCTGCTTATAAACGCCCTGATAGCTCTTATGGATATCCATTTCGCCATCCGTTTGGGGTTTGATATGCGATCTAGCTCGCTGAAAGTTATCGACGACCTCTAGCAAACTGCTAATGGTGTTACACTTCACCTGAATCTCTAGGTTTTCTCTTTCAGTTGCCGTACGCTTGCGGAAATTGTCAAAATCAGCCGTCAGACGAGTAAATTGGCTTGTGCGGTCTTCCAACTGCGCTTTTAGCTGCTCTACCTCCTGCTGCAAAGCTGTTCGTGCTCCCGCTTCAGCCGCAAATGCATCCTCAGCCGAAATGTCATCTGCTGGATTACTGGAAGCTTCTCTAGCAGCTTGCTTTTGAGCGTCTTGAGCACCCTCATCAAACGCCTTTTCAAAGTCAATTTCGGTCGAAGCATCTTCGGGTCGAAGCTCCTCAATATCTTCTATGTTGTCGTCAGCGCCCTGCTGATTATCGTTCATACCTACATCTATCATTTTTCGTAAAACCCTTTATTCCCGAGACCTATGCCTACCCATAATCGTTGAATGGGTAGAAAAGTGCTACCCAAGCCTATCAACCTTTGTCTTACTGTACGCTGTCCATTTTAAGGGGCGATCGCATTAATTGTAGAACGGTTTTCCGTAACGGGTTTACCGCCGCCTTGTATCCCTGCCGTAACGTGTCCGTACCTTTGTAAAGATTAAGTGTTAGCACAGATATCCGTCGGGGTATTGGTTTGAGCATCATGGGCACAATGATGTGAGATTTTTTCGCATCGACCATGACAAATTCTTCATCTACACGGAAGGCTCTTGTTTTACAAAAGAGCTTTTCACCTTTTAGCAACAAGCTTGTCGAAGCCGGTTTTGTAGACAGCGGCCAAATGCAGCAGGCACTGGTCGAAAGTCGAAAATCAGGCCGTTCTTTAACCGATGTTTTAGAGTCGATGACTGGCCAGCAGCTATCTCCAGAGCTACTGCGTCAATACAAAAAACAGCAGCTTTTTGAGCTGAAGATTCTATACGGCGTCGAATCGCTCGACCCTGAGGTAGAAAGCATCTCAGACGTGCAAGTGACGGGTCTAATCGGCAACCTGATATCGGTAGATATCTGCCGTCGCCACCGTTTAGTACCGCTATCTCAAACGGTAGAAGGCGAGCAAAAATCCGTGCTAGTTGCTATGGTCGATCCAGAAAACCTGGAGGCCCAAGATGACTTAAACCGTATCCTTAGACCCAAAAAAATGACGCTGCGGCGGATGGTCATTACCATTGAAGACTATCAGCGATTGATGGCAAAATACTTAGATGAGCAGGTTGCCAAAGAGAAAAAGCGCGACTTTGCCAAAGCGGTTGATGTCAAAACAGATCTTGACGATCTCGATCTTGACAGTGGCGGTTTAGAAAATGTTATTGAAGAGGACGCCGATCTAGGCGCGGCTCTGCAAGATGCAGGCGCAGCCCCGGTTATCGCCTTGGTCAACAAAATCTTGGTAAAAGCGCTACAGGAAGAAGTCTCTGATATTCATGTTGAGCCTCAAGAAGAATTTCTTCGCATTCGCTTCCGAAAAGATGGCGTCTTAAAAGAAGCTTTTCCGCCCTTACCCAAAAAAATTATTCCAGCGGTTTGTGCTCGCTTTAAGATTATTTCTGAGCTAGATATTGCTGAACGCCGCCTTCCTCAAGACGGCAGAATTCGTCGGGTATTTCAAGACCGTAAGGTGGACTTTCGAGTGAGTACGCTGCCCAGTCGCTATGGCGAGAAGGTAGTGCTCCGAATTTTGGATAACTCGTCAACGCAGCTAGGGCTCAATGCTTTGATTACGGATGATGAAACGCTCCACATCGTCCAAGAAATGGCTAAAAAGCCGTTTGGACTTATTTTGGTAACCGGGCCTACGGGCTCGGGTAAAACCACGACGCTATACTCCGTCCTTTCTGAGCGCAATGACCCTGGTGTAAACATCAGCACGGCTGAAGACCCGATTGAATACGCCTTGCCAGGAATTACGCAGGTGCAGGTCATTCGCGAGAAAGGCATGAACTTTGCCTCTATTTTAAGAGCCTTTTTAAGACAAGATCCAGACGTGATTCTGGTTGGAGAAACCCGTGATCCTGAAACTGCCAAAACAGCGATCGAGGCGGCATTAACAGGCCACCTTGTATTGACAACGCTGCATACCAATGACGCAGCCGGGGCAGTCTCCCGGCTAGGTGAGATGGGCGTTGAGCCTTTTCAAGTATCCAGTTCTTTGATCGGTGTACTAGCTCAGCGCTTAGTTCGTCGAGTTTGTGCGAAATGCCGCGTCGCTTATAAGCCCACGCCAGAAGAGCTGGCTCGATATGGCATGACGGCTTCTAGTGACTACGAAATGACGCTGTACAAAGCCAACGAAATAACGGCTGAGCAAATTAGCGAAATGAAAGAAGCGGGTACGCTTTGCGAGAAGTGTCAGGGCAATGGCTACAAAGGTCGAGTCGGTGTGTACGAAGTGATGCGAGTGACCGAAAGGTTGCAGCAGCTTATTTCAGACGGCGCACCGACTGAACAGCTTAAAGAAGCGGCGGTAGAAGAAGGAATGCATACCCTGCTGGCCTACAGCTTGAACTTAGTAAAAGACGGGCACACCACTTTAGCTGAGGTAGAGCGCGTGACATTTACCGATAAAGGGCTTGAAGCTGAGCTTAAAGCTAAGCGCAAAAGCGTTTTGTCCTGTACGACCTGTAACGCCGAGCTGCACCACGACTGGCTTGATTGCCCTTACTGCCTAACCCCGCGCTACAAAGATTAACGGTTTTGCCGTTTGTTTGTTTTTCGCTACTTAACTAATTGCACCTTATAGCTTACTGAGAAGGAACGTTCCATGGAACTAATGATTGAAGATTTGATGGAAGAAGTGATTGAGCGCGGTGGCTCTGACCTTCATTTATCGACTGGACTGCCGCCCTACATTCGGATTAGCGGCCATTTGACTGCGACAGATCATCCTGTGATGAGCGCAGATCAGTGTCAGCGGCTAATTTTCAGTATGCTGAACAACTCACAGCGTAAAATTTTAGAGCAAACCTGGGAGCTGGACTGCTCGTATGGTGTGCGAGGGCTGGCCAGATTTAGGGTGAACGTGTACAAAGACCGAGGTACCTATGCGGCTTGCTTGCGGGCACTGAGTTCTAAGATTCCGAGTATGGATGTGTTGTGCCTGCCGCCGATTGTGACTGAGCTGTCGGAGAAGCCTCGGGGCTTGGTGCTGGTGACTGGCCCAACGGGTTCGGGAAAGACAACGACGCTGGCCTCAATGATTAACAACATTAATTTGACTCGGGCTGAGCATATTTTGACAGTGGAAGACCCGATTGAGTTTGTGTATGAGCCAATTAAGAGCCTGATTCACCAGCGTCAGGTAGGTGAAGACACGAAGAGTTTTTCTAATGCACTTAGAGGCGCACTGCGCGAAGACCCGGACGTGATTCTGGTGGGTGAGATGCGTGACCTTGAAACGATTTCTCTGGCGATTTCGGCGGCGGAAACGGGTCATCTCGTGTTTGGGACGCTGCACACTAGCTCGGCGGCGCAAACGGTAGACAGAATTGTGGATGTGTTTCCGCCTGAGCAGCATCAGCAAATTAGGGTGCAGCTTTCTAACTCGTTGGTAGCAGTGCTGAGTCAGACTTTGGTGAGTAAGGCAAACGTTAAGCCGGGTGAGTTTGGCCGGGTGATGGCGCAGGAAATTATGGTGGTGACGCCGGGTATTTCTAACATGATTCGGGAGGGTAAAACGGCTCAAATTTATGGTGCGATTCAGACGGGCGGCAGGCTGTCGATGCAGACGCTGGAGATGGCCCTGGCAGATTTATATCGAAAAAAAGTGATTAGCTTTGAGGCGGCGATGTCTAAAACTTCGAGGCCGGAGGAGTTGCAGCGCTTGATTGGAGGTTCTCCTAGCGCTGCACAGGCGACGGCTAAGGCAGGGGCCAAGCGATAAGGCTATTGCTGGCGTGATCTAGGACGGATTGATGCGATCAAGCGATCGCCAAAACTTAATTCATGTTTCAAAGAGAGAACCAATGCCTACCTTTGTCGTTACGGGTCGAAATACTGCGGGTAAATCTATCCGTCAGAAGATAGAAGCGCCTTCTGTTTCTGAGGCGCGCACCTTGATGTCGCAGCGGGGAATGCATATTCAAGACATTAAAGAGAGTGTGGGTCTTAGCTTTAGCATGGCGGATATTCAAACCTCTATGGCTAAGGTGACAGTAAAGGACAAGGCGGTCTTTTCGCGGCAGTTTGCGGCGCTGGTGTCTTCGGGTGTGGCGCTGGTGCGGGGCATTGGCATTTTGGCCGATCAGTGTCCTAACCCCAAGATGAAGCAGGCGCTGATGGGCATTAACGCCGATGTGCAGCAGGGGACAAATCTTTCTGACTCGATGCGAAAGTACCCTAAGTGCTTTGACAACCTGTATGTGAGTATGGTGCAGGCGGGCGAGGTCGGGGGTGTGCTAGATGAAGTGCTGAACCGACTGGCGAAGCTGCTTGAAGATTTGAACCGATTGCAAAACCAGATTAAGTCGGCGATGGCCTATCCGGTGACGGTGGGCTTTTTGGCGGTGACGATTTTTATCGGGATGACGGTGTTTT
>JBARVS010000141.1:0-4783 GCA_049646385.1 Phormidesmis sp.
GAATATTTAGATACGCTAGAAACCGCTATGCTCGGCGTTGCCCAGCGCGGCGTAGAGAGCCATGAAATTAACGGCGCGCTGCGCGCCGCCCACTCGATTAAAGGCGGCGCGGCGCTGATGGGCTATAGCCTTACTAGCGAGCTGGCCCACCGCCTTGAAGATTCGCTCAAAGTGCTCAAAATTAATCGTTCAGCGGGCGTCACGGCGGATGTAGAAAGCCAGATGCTTGGCGGCATTGATGCGATTCGTCAGGTGGTGGAGCGCGATCGCACTGCCACTCCCTTAGATGACCATTGGCTCAATCACTCAGTGCTGCCTATTTTTGAGGAGCTATATGACCAGCTAGGCGAGCCTTCCGCCGAAGATGCTGCTTCGATGATAGATACCGACGAGGGGCAAAACGTTATGCCTCTGATTTTCCAAACGGAGGTAGAGAGCGCTTTAGAGCGTTTGGAGGGGCTAATTGACCAGCAGCCCGACAGACTGCAAACCGAGCTAGCGATTATGGCCCAAGAGCTAAGCGGGCTGGGTGAAATGCTAGACTTGCCTCGGTTTATTCGGCTGTGTCAGTCGGTGGAGCAACATGCTCTGCGGGCGGACAGCACATTGCAGCTAACAGAAGTTACCCATCAAGCCCTGCAAATCTGGCGACGGACTCAGGCGCTAGTGCTGACTGGCAACCAAGATGCCATGCCCGATCAGCTCTCGGGGATGAGCTTTTCTTTAGATGGCAGCATGAGCTTTAAGGGCGCTGGGTTCGACGCTGCTGATAGGTCTGCTGATAGGTCTGCTGATAGGTCTGTCGAATCTGTGTTTGCTGGGTTCGACATTGATACTGATGAGGGCATTGATGAGAACGCCGATGAGATCTATTTAGGCGCAGAAGACGGTGCGCTCGTAGGCGACGTGTTTGGCAAGCTGATGGAAGCGGCAGACAATTTACTCGCTGATGATTTGTTAGCAGAGAGCACAAACTTTAGCCAAGGCTTGGAAGAATCGGTAGAGCAAGACGCTTTTGCAGATGTGTTTGAAGATCTGGCCTCTGGCCAAAGCAGCGCTGCACCAGCCAATCTTATTGATCGATCTAGCGATTCGGCAGAGCCGTCGAGCCCTCAGGCAGACAAGTCTGGAACCGAATTTCGCTTTTCCGAAATGCCGCAGGCGCAGGCTGAGACGGCTGATTTGGACGATCATACCGTGCGGGTTTCGGTGCGTAAGCTCAATGAGCTAAATGACTACTTTGGCGAGCTGACCATTGAGCGCAATCGGCTAGAGGCTGAGGTGAAGCGGATGCGCGTTTTGGTGAAAGATTTAAGCCGTAAGCTGCGATCGCTCGATGAGGTTAATGATGATGTCAGAGACCTTTATGAGCGGCCTGATGAGCGGCTTTTGCTAGCGGGTCGCACGGTGGATAGTGCGGCGGTGGATAGTGCAGTGGACGGGCTGACGGGTGGACGGGTGGCAGGAGCGGGACTGCGGCAGGGGTTCGATGCGCTGGAGTTTGATCGCTATAACGATGCTCATTTGCCGTTTCGCCAGATTGTAGAGTCGGTTGTGAAGCTGCAAGAGGTGGCGGATGACCTGGAGCTAAGCGTTGATAAAACCGAGCAAACCACTCGCGTGATTCACCGCACCGCCCGACATTTGCAGCGCAATCTCAATCAGCTGCGGATGCGGCCTTTGTCGGATGTCACCAATCGGTTTCCACGGGCGCTGCGTGAGATGGAGCTAGCACATGGCAAATCGGTAGAGCTAGCTTTGGAAGGCAAGAGCATTTTAGTGGATCGCAACATTTTAGAGGCGCTGGGCGATCCGCTGATGCATTTAGTGCGCAACGCTTTTGACCATGGTATAGAAACCCCTCAAAAACGGGAGGCGCAGGGCAAGGCGCTAACAGGCACGATTGCGATTAAGGCGTTCAACCGCAGCAGTCGAACGGTGATTACGGTGAGCGACGATGGCAACGGGATTGCTTTGGAGAAAATACGCGATCGCGCCCGCACCATGGGCCTAGACGCCGATTTGCTAGAAGCCGCTAGCGAAGCCGAGCTGCTGTCTCTCATTTTTGAGCCCGGTTTTAGCACCTCAGAGGAAGTCACCGCGCTCTCGGGTCGCGGCGTTGGCATGGACGTAGTTCGCAACAATCTCACCCAGATTCGCGGCGATATTAACGTCAATACCGAAGCAGGCAAAGGCACCACCTTTACGCTCTCGGTGCCCTACACCCTTTCGGTCACGCGGGTAATGCTAGCCGAAGCCAGCCGGATGCCCGTAGCGCTGCCGACTGACTTAATCGAAGAAGTTGCCCTGGTGAGCGCAGCCGACCTGTTTGAGACCGAAGGCTATGAAATGTTTCACTTTAAAGGCGACGCCATTCGCCTGATTCGGCTTTCTAACTGGCTAGCGTTCAACTGCCCTCAGCAGTTTGACAGCCTCGAAGAAGTGCCCACAATGGATCATCCTAGCGTGCTGCTCTTTCGCATGGGCGACCAGCGCATGGGTCTAGAAGTAGACCGATCTTGGGGTGAAAGAGAAGTGGCCGTGCGCCGCGTAGAAGGCCCCATTGCGCTGCCAGCAGGCTTTAGCAACTGCACTATTTTGGGCGATGGGCAGGTAATTCCGCTGCTGAGCCTGCCCGACTTTGCTCGGTGGGTGCTTAACTGTGAGGCATCTAACATCACATCAGCCAAAGCGCTTTACTCTAACCCGGTGGCCCAAGGCGCAATCGATTCGGTGAGCCTGCAAATTGTGCCCGATCCTAACGTAAACCGCAGCGCTCGGTTCTTAGTGATTGATGATTCGGTGAACGTGCGGCGGCTGCTAGCGCTGACGTTGGAGAAGGCGGGCTATGAGGTAGAGCAGGCCCGCGACGGGCAAGATGCGATTGATAGGCTAGAGAATGGCCTGGTGGTTGATGGCATTGTGTGCGATGTGGAAATGCCCCGCATGGATGGCTACAGCTTTTTGTCGAAGCTGCGATCAGCCTATAGCGCGGATTCGTCGTCGCATCAACATTTAGCCAATATTCCGGTCACTATGCTAACCTCTCGCAGTGGCGAAAAGCACCGAACGCTAGCGATGAACCTGGGCGCGACGGCCTATTTTTCTAAACCCTATCAGGAGCGAGTGCTGCTAAAAAGCTTGGCCGATAGTCTAGCAGCAGCGGCTGAGAAGCAAAAGCAAGCACAGTAAATTTTATGTCAGATTTAATGTCAAAAATAGCGCCCGAAACGATCACCATCACGCTAAAGCTATTTGCGATTTACCAGGAGGCGCTCGGCGTACCTGAAAAAACCATGACTTTGCCCATAGGTACGACAGCGGGGGAGGTGCGCGATCGCCTCATCACCGAACACCCAACCCTTTCTCCCTGGCGAGATCTCACCCGCTTTGGCATCAACCTCCAGTTCGTCACTGCCGACACCCCGCTGCAAGAAGGCGACGAACTCGTCTTAATTCCACCCGTCAGCGGCGGCTAGACAACCGCTATTCACAGACGCTGCCCTCAATATTGACAGTAATTTCAAACTCAAAGGCCGCTTGTGTAGCCTCCCCCTCTGGCCCCAGAGCTTTGCCCGTTTCGCCCGAGTAGCTTGTGCTCAGTGCGCTCATCACGCCCGTTGGATCCTCTGGATCAGTAACAGCATCGTATAGCCAGCTATCTATTCCCTTGTAGCCCGTTTTTCTAATCACCGCTGCATCTGGAATATCGCCAAACTGGTTGATTACAAAAGCAACCACAGCCGTTGGAGAAGTGGTCTCCTTAAAACACTTTCCTGCTGCTGGATAGCCCAGCGTGAGCGGAGTTCGTATATTCTGCGCAATGAGGGAATTATTTCTGATCGCAAACGCCAAAGATGCGTTTTGTCTGTCCTTAGAGGTAGTTCCTTGGGCGCTGTAAGGTTGGCCTGCGATAGGCGTAGGGGTCGGCGTGGGTGTAGGGGTCGGCGTTGATGTTGGCCCCGGTGTAGGGGTAGGAGTTGGCGTTGATGTTGGCCCCGGTGCAGGGGTAGGGGTAGGTGTGGGTGTGGGTGTGAGTGTGGGGGATGGTACAGGCGCGACAATGGCGGGTGGCGGTTGAACGGCGGGCGCAGGGAAAGGGGCTGACGGTGCCGTAATATCTGGCATAGGCAACTCAGCATCCTTAGGCAGCAACTCAGCGCCCTGCGGCAGTTCAGTCACCGAAATTGGCTCTGGCAGCTCAGCATCAGATACCTCAACAGGTTCATCCCTGTCGGGCAGAGGAATGAACATGACGAGCCCATGGAGTCCTAGTGAAACGGCTAGTAGCGGACTTAGCCAGTGAGTGAATTTTCGCCAAGAGAGTTTGTCTGGAGACATAGATTGATTGATGGTCTGAGTTGTGGCAGGACGCTTTTGCGATAGAGACTGGCTGGGCTGCTAGGCAGGCCATCACCACAGACTCTCATGTGCTGAGCAAGGTGAGGCTTGCGATCAGGACGCTTCTTTGAGTGATCTTCGTGAATACAGCGTAAATACAGCTTGCCGCGTGGTTAGTGCTAAGTTTTACAAGCGCTTAGGCGGATATCTTGAGCGATGTAGCTAAAGCTATAGATTTATAGACACTTGCTTAACGATTGCATTTTAGTGTCTCGCAATACAGAAAGATAAAATCGTCCTTTTAAACGGCTTGTCTAGATGAATACAGGTGGCGCGACCCAAAAAAAGATTGGAATTCTCACTAGCGGAGGAGACTGCGCAGGTTTAAACGCAGTGATTAGAGCGGTTACGCGGTGTGCCATAGAAGTTTACGGATGGGAAG
>JBARVS010000142.1:0-2815 GCA_049646385.1 Phormidesmis sp.
GTTTGATGCGGTGGGGGTCTTTGATGGCGCTGGAGAATAAGAACAGGGCTGAGTTAGTTGAGCGGGCGCTTGATGGCCAGTCGGCGGAGGTGAAGGCGCGGGTGCTGGCGATCATCATTCGCTATGACATCGATGTGCGCAACGAGTTCTTTTTGATTTTCGTGGCTATCGGTCATCTACTGGCTATTGTCGAGGAAGCGCCGGAAAACTGGCGGGCGTTGTTTGATGAGTTTGAAAGGAAGTTAGATGAATGGTCGGATCAAAATCTCAGGACGCTAGCGGTGATTCAGCAGCAGGGCAAGGAAACCGAGCGCATGAGTCAAAGCTTTCTGAAGCTAACCGAATCACTCAAGCTATCGAACTCCAAAACCAGCGAGTTGCAGAAAACCTTGAAGGAGCTGACCAGAACTTACAGCAGCTTGAACACGAGGGTGCTCAGCCTGGAAGGGGCATCGAAGACAGTCAGCAGCGAGATAGGAAAACTCAGCCAGTCGTTTCAAAAGACGGAACGCAAGCTAACCGACCTGGGCGATCGCGTGGATTGGATATGGAGTATTAATGGCGGGTTGGTAGTCGCCATTCTTGGGTTCTCGGCAATCTTTGGGTGGAATATTTTGCAGCAGCGGGCAACTATAGCTGAGCAAAACGAGCGTTTAGGCTGGCTGCTGCAAAAGGCGACTCGGGAGGAGTGTATTAATGGGCTGGTTCCTGCTGATACTCCTGACTGTCAGCAGTATTTCTAAAGTGTTGAGTAGAGGGACGCTCGGCGCTAGCCATATCCGGGAGGGCCGATTACGATTTCTCGGCGGTGGGGGTGAGCGGTGGCCCTCCCAAATTAGGCAAGAGCTTAGCGATTGATCGCCCGTCAAGGGGTGCGCTTCGCCGATGAAAACTCATGAATGCGATCGCAGAGCTAAGAAAAGATATCGAAGTTTTCATCGCCCCTGGACTTGAGATAATTGGGCGGTGGTGATGTAGCGGGATAAGTCAGGAGCTGCGTTAGTGATAGAAGCGGAATTGCGGATAGTTCTAAAGCTTAGTTGAGAAGTCTTATATCGGTTCTGGATAATTCAGCTTAAAGCACTATATACAGGTGAGATAGTTTTTTATAAGGGTGTGAGACGCTATATGCAGCGTTTATAGTAGATGCATGAAAATCATCACAGTCTTTCTCCTATGTTTCTAAGCTCAGATGAACCACCCAAGACTAATTTGGCAATCCGAGAGCCTAGTCACGTTGCTTTTGCGGACGAATCTCAATACAACATCGGTCGATATCGTGGACTAGGTACCGTAACGCTTAGACATACTGACCTGCCTAAAGTTGAGGCTAAGCTACGTCAGATACTCTCAGAATCAGGTATCTCAGAGTTTAAATGGAAAAAAATGGGTGGTGCTGATAAACGATTTGCCGCTCAAAAACTTATCCGATATGCCGTACAGCTAGTTAATCAAGGCACGTTACGAGTAGATGTTTTAACCTGGGACACCTACGATAGTCGCCACAAAATTCAAGGTCGTGACGACCTCGCCAATTTACAGCGCATGTATCACCATCTACTCAAGAATGTGATGCGAGAACGATGGCCTAGCGACAGTACTTGGCTTCTTTGTCCCGATGAGCACACTGCCATGCCCTGGCAGGAAATGACGGACTTTCTCCTCAAGGTCAATCATAAAATCAACCTAACCCCAAACTGGCTGGAACCACAGCGCTGGATTTCTTTACAGCAACACTTTCGGATATCAGAAATGCGAGATTGCAATTCTAAACAGACGCCTCTTATCCAGCTGGCCGATTTATTCACAGGATTATCGGTGTATTCCCGAACGGCATACGAAACATACGAACAGTGGCTGGCGGTCAATGGAGAGCAGCTAGCCTTGTTTGCTACAACTCAGGACAGTGGCTTGAAAAAATTCTCCAGAGCTGACCAAGACCGATGCCCCCTTCTCAAAGAATTCGATGAACTCTGCAAAAATTCCAAATTGGGTGTGAGCTTGGCAGGATCGCGAGGGC
Source organism: Phormidesmis sp. (assembly GCA_049646385.1). Taxonomy (GTDB): domain Bacteria; phylum Cyanobacteriota; class Cyanobacteriia; order Phormidesmidales; family Phormidesmidaceae; genus Phormidesmis. The sequence goes on from JBARVS010000142.1 coordinate 2,021, forward strand.
TGCGTACTCGTTATCCAAACAATCCAATGAACTTCTGGTGGTATAAGCCTCAGCACGAAGCTGATAAAGCACCGATAAAAGCAGCCACTCGAACAAAGCAAAAAAAGGTAGCATCCAAAAAAGGGGTAGTGCCGTTAACCAAAGCTAGGTAGATGACGCTTACCATTGGCGGGCAACTTCCGATAACACTTGGCGCAGCTCACGCCGTCATCATGTACTGGAAATTCCCAGCCCATCCGATCGCGCTGGGGCGGGGTAGCTCCACACAGCGCAGGCGTGCGCCACTCTCCCACCTTGTCTTTACCTAAAACAGCATGAATCACTGAACCCTGCTTGGTTTTTACATGAGTGTAGAGCCGTTTACGGCCCCTTGTCTTTTGTTTGCGGGCGACAGGGGTTGATTTGGGCACAGGCGCGATAGCCGGGGCCGTGACATCGCCTGCCATAGAAATCGACAACGCTTTGAATGGCTCAAAAATCGCTACCGAGATTTCATTGGCTTGCTTTAGGGCTGCGATCGCCTGGGTCAGTTGAGCGATCACATCTCGTCGGTGAAGGGTCGCTAGTACCTCAAGGTGTCTATCGCTACCAACTCGACCACAGGCGCTCAGCGTACCACCGCTGCGCAGACGGGCATACTCATGACCTGATTTAGAGTGAGTCGAAATATCTAGCCGCGCATCCGCCGCTGCAACCAGGCCAGATGTGTTGACCTGGGCGATCAGTTGCTCTAATTGGGCAATAATGACGGAAAGCATGTTGTAATTTTACAGACTATTTTACGACGGCTAAACG
>JBARVS010000143.1:0-5983 GCA_049646385.1 Phormidesmis sp.
ACGCTTTTATTACTGCTGGCTTGCGGATTGAAGCGTTGCTCGCCTTGAGTAATATAGTCGGCAGCGCATTCATAAAGCTGCTCGGTAGTTTGGTCTAAAATAGACGCTGGCGGATAGGCAAAAAGACGGCAAAAGGCAGGATTGACCTTGCGAACATATCGCTCTGTATCAGCAAAGATAACGGCGTCTGTAATGGCATCAAAAATGCCCTCTAGCACGGTCGCGTTTTGTTCGAGCTGGTGGGACGCTAACGATGCTTCGTGCAAAGAAGACTCAAGCTGCTGAACTTTAGCAGAGAGCGCATCAATTTGTCCCCGTAAATAATCTTGCGACTCCATTTACGCAGGTACCTAGCTTGGTTTTCAATACTTTTAAAATGTCTTGGATGACTCTTTTGATATAGCAAGCTTTTTTCAATAAGCTATTACTTTATCGAAGTAGCTGCCGACAAATAAGCGTAAAAGCACTGACATCACTGTGCAATAGACTTAATCGGAAATAGTAGAACCCTTGCTGTGCAAGGGTTTCAGGAAGCATCTAAAATGCAAGTCAAACGCATACAGCGTATAGCTTTGAGGTCGTTTTAACTCCTCTTATTACCGATTAAGTCCAATCACTAAAGTTTATTTACTCGCCTAAATTTGGGCGCGCTGGCAGCGTCTTTCCTCTAGAGAACTGCCAGTAGAGTATGACGGCTAAGCTGATGTGCTTGAGCAGCCAGTATAGGATGGCGATCGCACAAAACGTCAGCAGCATCACCGCCAGCGGCTGCGGCTGCCAAATATCGTTTGCCATAAACCTCACCAAATGAGTCGGATTGGTGAGCAAATCCCAGCTATTAAACCGAGGGAAGCGCCCTAAATAGACGCCAAAGGCACAGAGCGCATGTAGCCCTAGCTCGGCTGCGCCCACCCACTGCTGCTGGCCTTGCTTTTGCAAATATCGGCCCAGGTTGATCAGCGAGAACACATAGGCTTCTGCGCCGACCAGCATAAACAAAAAATACTGCGGTACTAAGATAAAAACAATCGTCCAAATCGGCGCGCCCTCTCGAATAAATCTGACGATATGAATGATGTCGGTGAGTACGTAAGGCGCATTAGGCAAAAACGCAATGAAAATAACCAGCCCCACCCACCAGCTAAGCCGCCTGACGCCAGCCCCTCGCCCCCTAAAAATCCATAGGCTAATTGCCCAGGGAATGATCGCTAAAAACGTGTTCCATGCCATAAATCCTAAGCTGCGGTTGAGCGTATGGTAAGAGCTGAGCAGCCAGTTAGTAACTTCTATCGGCATTGTCGGCATTATCTTAGTGAGCTATACAAAATTGACTTCAGCCTAATGTTAGTCGGCGCGTAATGTAAGGTTAACAACCTCGTCATAACAGAGAATTTCGGAAAAGCCACCCCTAATAAAGTGCAAACAAAGCGCAAAAGTATAGAATGACAGCCCTATATCGGTCACATACCCGATAAAATGATCCGGTTGCTTGAGGCGATCGACTCCTTTGATAGAACGTTATACGTTGCCCGAAATGGGCGAGCTTTGGACAGAGCAGTACAAGTTTGAAACCTGGCTACAGGTAGAAATCGCCGTTTGTCAGGCGCTGGCCGATCTGGGGCGTATTCCCCAAGAAGCCGTTGATACTATCAAGGAAAAGGCCCAGTTCGATGTTGCCCGCATTTTAGAAATTGAGGCAGAAGTTCATCACGACGTCATCGCCTTTTTAACCAACGTAAATGAATATGTTGGCGATGCAGGTCGCTACATACACGTCGGCATGACCAGCTCAGATGTGTTAGACACCGCTCTATCGCTGCAAATTGTCGCTAGCCATCAGCTTATTCTCACTCATGTTGAGAACCTGATTCAGGCGATTCGCTACAAGGCGCAGGAGCATCGCGATACGGTGATGATTGGCAGATCGCACGGCATCCACGCCGAGCCTATCACCTTTGGCTTTAAGCTAGCGGGCTGGCTGGCGGAAATGCAGCGTCACCGTGAGCGCCTAATCCGACTCGAAGATGAAATTGCCGTGGGCCAAATTTCTGGAGCGGTGGGCACCTACGCCAACATTGACCCTGAAGTGGAAGAAATCGCCTGCCAAATTCTAGGGCTTAAGCCAGATACAGCTTCCACGCAGGTAATCTCCCGCGATGTTCACGCCGAATTTATCATGACCCTGGCGGGCGTTGGCGCGTCTATTGAGCGCTTTGCCGTTGAGATTCGCAACCTGCAGCGGACTGACGTGCTAGAGGTTGAAGAGTTTTTTGCCAAGGGCCAAAAGGGATCTTCGGCGATGCCGCACAAGCGCAACCCGATTAAGTCGGAGCGGCTAACGGGGATGGCGAGGATATTAAGGGGGAATGCGATCGCTGCTTTAGAAAACGTCGCCCTGTGGCACGAGCGCGACATCTCCCACAGCTCCGTAGAGCGCGTCATTTTCCCCGATAGCTGCATCCTCACCCACTTCATGCTAGTCGAAACCACCAAGCTCATCCGCAAGCTGCTGGTGTACCCCGAAAATATGAAGCGAAACATGAACCTTTACGGCGGCGTCGTCTTTAGCCAGCGCGTTCTGCTCACCCTAGTCGATAAAGGCATCAATCGCGAAGACGCCTATCGCATTGTGCAAACCAATGCCCATGAAGCCTGGAATACCTCCGGCGGCAATTTTCAAAAACTGATTGAAAGCGATCCTCAGGTCACCGCAAAGCTCACGCCCGAAGAAATTGCCGAATGCTTCAACCCCGACTATCAAATGCGCAACATCGACAAAGTATACGAACGTCTAGATATTTGAGCCTTTATGCTTGCGAAGTAGATAAAGGCCATTGAGCTACACTTTAGTGAGACGAGTCTCAAGGACTGTCTGGTGAGGATTTAGGAAATTGTTTGGCTTGATGCCATCGTAGAGAAGCTTGCCTTTAAACATCGTGTAGCAACGGAGGAAGTAGAAGCGGTTTTTCGGAATAGACCAAAATTCAGGTTTACGCAGAAGGGCGACCGCAAGGGAGACGACTTATACTCGGCTTTGGGCCAAACGGATGCTGGACGATATCTGATAGTGCTGTTTATTTATAAGACTTCTGCTCAAGCGCTAGTTGTGAGTGCCAGAGATATGGATAGTAAGGAGAGAAAACTGTATGCCAGAAAGTAACTCAGAAGCACTGACCCAGTTTGGCTCTAATGAAGAGCTTATAGCGTTTTTTGATAGCCATGACATGGGAGACTATCTAAGTCAAATGCCAGAGGTGGAGTTCCAGGTTGATATTAAGCGCGATCGCTACCTGGTCTCGGTTGATAGTAGTTTGATGAACTCGCTTCTGGAAACTGCTAAGGATCAGAAAATATCGGTTGAGCTGCTAGTAGATGCCTGGTTAAAAGAAAAGTTGTTGAAGATAGGTTAAAGAAAACGTACAAAAACATGAATCGATGGACACGGTTTGCACTCACAGGTCTATTAGGTCTAGGTTTGCTGTCTGCCATCATCTGGCTACCCATCAGACAGACACGACATCTGCCACAGACAGAGCGTGTCAGCGCCGAAACCGCAGCTCGTGATGTTTTGATCAAGGGAATAGGCGGTTCTTTAGTATTTATAACGGCGTTTGTCAGTTGGGGAAATCTCAAGGCAACTCAAAAGAGTACTTTGTTAGCTGAAGATAGACAGATCTCAGAACGATTCTCGAAAGCTATAGAGATGCTGAGTGATAGAAGCAGTGTTCATCTCCAATTAGGTGGGATATATGCGCTAGAACGTATAGCCAAGGATTCTGTAAGAGATCAGTGGCAAGTTATGGAGATTCTAGCTGCTTTTGTCCGAGACAAAACATCTAATGGCACCGAGAAAGACACAGAGAAAGATGATAGTAGACCATACCATTTTCGGTCGCTCAGTTACGCGATACAAGAGCAAATCCAAAACGAGGAATACGAGCGAAGGTTTGAATCGGATGAGCCAGATCCTCTAGATCTCGAAATAGTACCGATCGCCAATGATGGCTATAGGAGATCGTCAAGAATTGATGTACAAGCAGCAATATCGGCTATAGGAAGGAGAGGTAAGATACCGCTAAAAGAGAAGAACCACATCATCGACTTGAGCCGTTCGACCCTCAGAAACATTGTTTTCTCTGGAAACTATGACAGTGTGAACTTTTACGGAACTCATTTCGTATGCGCTACTTTTCGAGACAATGCTAGTTTTTATAACACTGACTTTTCGGGAACATTATTTGAAAATCTGACCGCTGAGAACTCTTTTTTAGGGACATCGAAATTCGATAAATCGACATTTATTACCTCTACCTTCAGCAACGTCAAATTTGAGCAGGCTAGCTTTGTAGAAGCAAAGTTCTCTGGAGGAACAGAGATGAATGAATGCTCTTTTGCTAAAGCCAAACTAAAACAGTTAGAGCTGGGAGGTAAAGTTCCCACTCAACCTATGGGAGCAGAGGTCGGCTTCAAGCTGGTTAAGTTCGAAAAACAAAGCGAGTTCAAAAACGTTGTTTTCGATGGTGCAGACATGACGGGAGCCTTGCTTATGGATACTACTTTTGAGTGTAGTAGTTTTAAGAGCGCAATACTCAGAGAAACTGAACTTAGGGAAATTATTTTCAAGAAAACTAACCTAAGTGGCGCTTGTTTTGAAGATGCAATTCTAAGTGGCAATTCAGACGAACACACGACCGAAGCTCAATACAGAAGGGATAGGCTGGAACCTGGAGTGGCTTTTGAACACACGAATCTACAGCAAGCGGACATGAATAAGGCTGAAATTCATGGCGCAAATTTTGAAACCGCTGAAAATTTGTCTATAACTCAGTTAAAGCTGGCTAAAGGATGGAAGCAAGCGAAGTACAGCTCGCAAGTAGAAAAAGAGTTGGGTTTGGCATAGCAGTATAAAAATTTGTGGCAAACCCATGTTTACTTAATGCAAAAGGAGGTAGCTAACATAACCCATGCATCTATTGTCTCAGCAACTTCTGCACCAATAGCCATGGCCGAGATATACAATCGCGTTGTTGGCATCGGGCTCCCTAAAAGTCCTCGAAAAAAACGCCAACGCTCCTCAGCAAATTAGTTATATGAAATCCGGTTAAATACGACCAACTAGGCTGCGGCGTCCGACCACCAGTAAAAATTAGTCAGTCCCTGCACAAAACTAGGCTGGTCAAGCAAGGCACGGCAACGATGGGCTAGCCTATCCTTAACTTCATATTAGGTCTTATGACAGTCAATTCGGTGGGACGACCTTAGAGCAGAAAGTCAAGAGTACTTGACTACGATATTGTGTCTCGCTGATTAAGTTGGCTGGTTAGGCACTGAAGTGACCGTTGGACTAATTGACAGGGACATTGTTTTGAAACTGATTGTTTTTCAGTTAATAGACGGAAGCGATTGGTAGCTTGAACCTTGTCAAAGACAATTTGCGGGTATTGCCCACGGCTATGCCGATGTTTTAACGCAACAGAAAGAAAGTAACTCCTTATTCGGATGAGTTTTAGGATAATGTGACCGCCTTCTTTAAGAGCTGTTCTCCTTTCCTAGCCGCCTAACCTATCAGATGCAGAAGTTTTGGAAGAATTTCAGCAGCTTAGTACTTTTCCTGAGCAGCTCCACGTAGGTGAAGTCAACCTTCTTCTGGCAACTCGTGCTAACCCAGATTTTTTGCTAATGAGTGGTGATAAAAAATGTATGAAAGCACTGTATCGACTACCTAACATCATTTATAAACGGCTGCGTGGTCACGTGATATGCCTGGAGAAAATCGTGCTAAAGCTGATCAATATGCCGGGGTTTAATGTAGTGTGCGATCGCATCAAACCCACCGTCCAATACGGTAGAGCAGTACCCTTTTGCTTTGGTTACACGCAGCCTGCTCCCGAATCACGAGTGCGCGAAGCCTTACAAAGCTGTATTAATGAAATCCCTCAGTACAGGACAAAAGCTTGCATAGTAGCCAGAGAGGGAGTTTCAT
>JBARVS010000144.1:0-6831 GCA_049646385.1 Phormidesmis sp.
GTTTTTATCTCGACGCCCAAGCAAAGATTAAAGCGCGGGGCCTTCCATCAGCCTGCTTAATTTAAGGGCTAAAGACGGCCTTTTGTTTTTACCTGTTCGTAAAGGGTTTCCATGGCAGTAATAAAAGAATTATCTCGGTGCCAAAAGGCCGGAAAATCACCCTGTTTTTTCACCATTATCCCTGAAACAGGAGGGGGCACAATCATTTCTATCGATTGAGGAAGCTGCTTGCTACCCTGCCAGAACGCTCGCAGGTCACCCTCTAGGCTAACAGGATCTGTTATCTGAAGCGTTGCATAGTAAGACTCAGCCAATCGGGGCCTCTGAGATTCAATCTGTAGCTCTGCCGAGAGCGCTTTGCCCAGCGGCGACTTGGCAAGTTCTGCCAGCAGTGCTGAGCGCGATAGACCCCGCAGCGAAAATAGCAAAAAAGGATCTTGATCTAGCTCGGCGGCAACTAAGTAATAGACTCCTGCAATATGCTTACAGGGGTTGCTGTAGTCAGGGCAGGAGCATTTGCTCTTAAAGTCTTTTTGACTGCTAGGCAGCAGGTTGAGATCTAGCTGCTGGAAGGTCTCTTCAATATTATCGGGAATTTCGTTGAGCAATAGCCGAGAAATGAGGCCCGCTTTTGAAGAAACTAGGGCGATCGCCTCTGACCATTGAGTTTGAGTGAAGGGCTTAAAGGTAATCGTTGTTTTATACAGGGGTTCTTTGTGAACGCCAAAATAAGGATTAACCGAGCCTCGCACCCGCGCGCTCACCACTTCGTTATTAATCTCAAAGCTTTTGACCTTGCGACCTCTCGCGTACGAACGCCCCCGACTGAGCCGCCCCGCATCGGTCAAATCTTCAATCGCTTCAATAAACTTTTGACCCCACCAAGTTCGACTAAATTGGCTCATGATGCTTTCTCCTTTATTCCATAATTGCCCGCTGATTAAGCGCAATCAGCGACCTAAATGCGTTGTTGTCTAGCTCGGTTAGCCATGATTCATCGGCTCCTACAATCGAGCCTGCCAGCTTTTTCTTATCTTCTATCATCTCGTCAATGCGCTCCTCTAAGGTGCCAATGGCAACAAACTTATGAACAAACACGTTCTTTTTTTGGCCAATGCGAAAGGCTCTATCTGTGGCCTGATCTTCTACCGACGGATTCCACCAGCGGTCAAAATGGAAAACATGGTTGGCCTTGGTAAGGGTGATGCCCACGCCGCCTGCTTTGAGCGATAGAACAAACACCGAGGGCGCTGTTTCAGGATCTTGAAAGGCCGAAATCATGCCTTCGCGCTTTTTGCGTGAGGTGCCGCCATGCAGATAGTAGGTGCTGCAACGGCAGGTTTGGCGCAGGTACTTTTCCAGGGCAGCGCCTAGCTCAGTGAACTGCGTAAACACTAGCAGGCTGTCGCGCTCAGCCATCGCTTCTTCAACCATTTCGGTGAGGCGAGCAAGCTTGTGCGATCGCGCTGCCGTAAAGTCGCTGTTGTCCTGCAAAAACTGCCGGGGGTGATTACACACCTGCTTGAGCTTGGTCAATGTCGCCAAAATCAGCCCCTTTCGCCCAATGCCCTCTGCGGCCTCTAGCTGCTGCTCAACGTCTTTAACCACCGCTTCGTACAGGGAGGCTTGCTCTTTGGTCAGATTGCAGAACAGCTTTTGTTCAACTTTATCGGGCAAGTCTTGAATGATGGATCGGTCGGTTTTAACGCGCCGTAAAATAAAAGGCTCCACGAGCTTTTTAAGCGTAGCCGACTGCTTTAGATCGCTGTTTTTTTGAATTGGTAGCTCAAAGCTGCGACGAAACTGCGTTTGCGTACCCAAATAGCCCGGATTTAAAAAGTTGAAGATAGACCACAAGTCCAACAGGCGATTTTCAATGGGGGTGCCCGTGAGCGCCAGTCGATGAGGGGCAGAGAATTTATAAATGGCCTTGGTTAAGGCGGCTTTAGGATTCTTGATATTTTGCGCCTCGTCTAGCACAATCCGGTGCCACTCAATTGCGTTGATGAGCTTAGCATCTTTGCGAGCTAGCGCAAATGAGGTGATGATTACATCATGGTCTCGGCAGGCTTTTTTGAAAGCCTTAATGTCGCTGGCGCGATCGCTCCCATGATGCACTATTGCGGTAATCTGCGGCGCAAACTTATCGATCTCGCGCAGCCAGTTTCCCACCACAGAAGTCGGAGCAATCAGCAGCGTAGGCGGCAGGCGAACAGCCTTTTGAGCGGCCTTTTGAGCAGCCTTTTTACGGGCTCCTTTACCGACTGTTTGCGGCTGGGCCAGCTCCCGCTCCTGCAACAGCCGAGCAATCACCTGCACCGTTTTACCTAAGCCCATATCATCGGCTAAGCAGCCATTGAGCCCTAGCTCTTCTAAATATTGCAGCCAGGAAACCCCTCGCTTTTGATAGTCGCGCAAGCTGCCCTCAAAGTTTGTCGGATCTGCAGCTAGCTGAAGCTGGCCCTTATCCTCTAGTTTCGAGAGCATGTCGGCTAGCGCATCTTGCCGATCAAACTCAACTTCTAAGTCATTTTCCTCACCCGCTGCAGTGAGCTTCATAAACTCAATCAAAGACAGCTCTGGATGTTCTGTCTGCTGCTGCTGCCAAAAGGCCAGCATTTGCGCCATCTTATCCTGGTCAAGCTCTATCCACTGCCCGCGAAACTGTACCAGCGGGCTCTTGGCACTCACGAGCTGACGCCACTCTTTTTCGGTTACCTTTTCACCCCCGATGGCCAGCTCGTACTCATATTCCACCAGTCGATCAAAAGAGAAATAGGATTTGGCTTTGTTCTCCCCACCCGAAAGAGATTTTCCTTTAGCCTTGAGCTTAACTTTAGCGCGCGATCGCCCCTTGGGTGTCCACCAAGCCGGCACAATTACCTTATAGCCTGCATTTTCTAACACCCAGGCCGACTCTTTTAAAAAGTCAAAGGCCGCTGCTAACGACAGCGTAACGCCCACAGGCCGATCGGTCTCTAGCCCTTCCCACAGCGTTGGGTAAATGCGAGCGGCATAGCCCAAATTTAGTAATAGGGTTTGCTCAAATTCTCCACCGAGCCGCGCTTTTAGCTGTTTTTGCTGCTTGGGCCGCATTCGCCAGTAGTCGCCCAGCGATACTTTTAGCGAAGGGTCGTCTTTGGGCGCAACCTGAAACTGAAGCTGCCAAACGTCTTCGGCGTTCGTCGGATCTTGGAGCTGAAAGCATAGATAAAAGGGCTGATCGCTTTGGGTACGATCTATGCGATCGCGCCAGCTCTGCCACTGCTGATACTGCTCTAGTCCGACCGACTGCGGCCAAGGTATTGGATTCAAACACTGCTCTACAAGAGAACCTGCAATGGTTTTTTGAAAGGCTTTAGAGGTAGAGGTGTGCGTAAGAATATCGGTGAGCAAACACTCGCAAAAGTGACGCAACAGAGAGCGGCGCTCATAGAACTTAGGCTTGCTCAGCGGCTCTGCAAATCCCGCCGAGCAAGCCAGCGGCATATAGTCTACATATTTCTCTAACATCTCTTCGTAAGCTTCGCCAATGAAGTCCCATCCGGGATAAATCACAAACGGATCGGCAGCCGTCTTTACATCAGTCGTTTCAGTCGTTTCAGTCGTTTTAGCTGCTTTCTTGGCTGTCGTTTTTCTAGCTGTCGTTTTTTTTGCCGTGCCTCGACGCTTGGCAGCCTTAGGCAGGGCGATCGCCTGGTATTTCAGCGCAGGAATGTACTGGTCTTTGAGCACAACTTGCTTGAGCGCCTGCGTAAAATGAAACCAAAACAGCAGATCTGCGCCCATCTGAAGCTCACTCAGATTGTGCAGCATTAGAAAATGAACATCGTTGAGCAGCGGAATAACATTGTTTGCGCTGCCGCTGCTAAAAGAACCTGTCTTCACCGGGGTTACGGTGGCATAGCAGTCTACCTGCCAGTATTGAAGCTCAAAGCGCTCTGGCAAATCTTCTTCTAAATAGTGAGAGAGTTCTAACGATGGCAGGGGCTGACTATCAACCGTGGGCAGCAGAAAATAGCAGGGCTTAATTAAGTCCGTTAGCAAACCATGATTGGGGGGGGCAATCTTAAACTCACTCGCCAACAGGTCTGCTAGATCCGCCGCTGCTAGCTGCCGAGGATGGCGTTGACTAGGCTTGCGAAACCGTTTTTTATCCGTCGTTTCGACCCACAGATAAAATGCACCCGATTGAATGAATTCAGACCCAGATTGAGGAATCCAGGTGCCGTGAAGGATTTGCATGGCAGCTCACGGGTAGGGCCAAGGAGCGTTTGAGACTAATACTATCGCGTTTTAACAGGCTTGCATCGCGGCTCAATTTATTTCTATGCAAAGTGTTCTGCGAGGCAGCAGCAAGCAAAAGCTTTATTGGTGATTGGTGTTTATGTTTGTCACCAATCACCAATTAACTCAAGCGAGGAATTGGGCCTAGGCTGGCGTACCTTGGCTGTTAGGGTCTTGCGATCGCGCCATTTCCCACAGCACAGCCTGCCAGCTTAGCCGTTCTGACGCCGTTAGCTCTAAAATTGTCGATTTTCCATAGCAGATCTCTAGCTGAGACCTGACCTCTAGAGAAGACCATTGCATCGGGACTAGATGCTGAGCGATCGCAGAGAGATCCGTCAGCAGTATCTGTAAGTTCTCATCCCGGTTAGCAATCAGCTTATCTCGTATGCCCTGAGGCTGGTACAGAAGCCACTGGCCTACTTCTATGAGCAGTATAGGCTCGCCCGAAAGTAAAAACTCTCTCATTCGCTGTAGAGCCTGCCTGTGTACAGCCTTATTCACCTCACGAGGAGAGTCAGCTACTTGGGCACGAGCTTTCTGGGTTTGAGCAAGCTGCTGCTTAATGCGATTACGAATGGCCACCACTGAGTCTGAGGATTCCATGATATTACTATCCTGATCGGCCTCAATAGAGCCTGAATGATCCAGCAAAACCTTGCTGTGTAAAGGGTTACTACCATTCTCTAGTAATAAGCTTGTAGGATTATTAAGGGCAGGCGCACCCTCAGTGCAGACGCCCTTAATAGCCGTATTTTGAAGTTCCGAGATTTCTGGCTCTAGCTCAAAATCAATGGGATGCCAGAGTTCGCGATAGCGATATAAGGACGCACCGCCAATATTATGGTTCAATAACATCCTAAATCGAGCGGTCGCTTTCTCAGGAAACACTCCTTGCTGCTTAAGGGCCTGCACAGCTTGAGTTATTTTTGCCTGCGTTTCCTGAGCCCGCTGATCGTTCCAGCTAACCTTCTCTGGTGCGTTGTCATCACCAGATTTTGCCGCCCTGTATTTACCCCGCGCTGTTCCATATGGAAAATAGCGGCTATTTTCAACACAGCTAGCCCACTCGCTAGCACGATCTTCAATTTCATGCTGATGGCGGCACCAGTCTCGGTAACCAGGTAAGGCTTTGGCAACCGCAACAATCTGTTGGGACAAAGCATCACCAGACAAAGAGGGTTCTCCTGAAACGGCATGGTGAAAAACATATGCACGCATAGCAATTCGACCGAGAAGCCGATTGGTTTGGCCATGGCCTGTCCAACCTAGCTCAATCTCTGTGTCCAAATCACCTAAGAACTTATGAGATTTATGAGAGAGCTGATGGCTGTACTGTCTTACGCTTTTAAGCAGCTTGTTGACATAGCGGACATCTAGGTGATTGTTTTGCTGGCAGCACCGCCACATCCGCACAAAACAGCTTTGTGAATTGCTAATCGGCCAAAGCTCATCATTAAGAACATACGAGCCCATCTGCAGCGGTAGACGATGCGCATTAAATAGGCTAGGCGCTTTGTCTCTGCTATATGATTTCGGATTTGGAAATAGCTCTAGCTGTCCCGGCTTTAGCTTGAAACCTGCATTAGCTAATGCAGTCGAAACCGCTTTAGCTAATTTCCAAGAATTGAAGGACTTAGCCAGTGGAAGATAAATATGCAGCCCGTCACTATCGCTAGAGGTGCAAACAATGTGCTGTGTAATGCCCAAAGGCTCTAGCGCAGCGAACATTCGCTCCAAAACAAGGGGTGAGTGCTGAGGATGATAGGAGCTGTAACGGTCAATATCAAGCAAGCAGTATGCCGTTTCTCTTTCAAAGCGAACGCCATAGAGGTATTTACCTTCGAGTATCTGACGGTCTGACAGCGGGTAGCGATTTTCTGAGTACCAGTCAGGCTTTTCTTTTAAGTTGGGGTGTAGCGCATAGATAAAATCATAGCGATGCGCAAACAGAGCGAGGAATGTGTCGCTCGTCTCTTGAACATGCTGAAATGTGCCTATTTCAGTTTGCACCGCATTAACCTTTTTGCGCTTCCCGTCATTCAGACGGACTGTGACTTTATTTACTTAGATAGGTATAGCAGTACGTTTGATTACAAATTGCCGTGAAATAGCACCATAATTGGCGATATTTGTAATCAATTTGCAGCTACCAAACCCTGATTTCGGTGGAAACGCCTGTAATTTGGTTAAATCAAACGTTCAATCGGGTCGGGGGTCTAGAATTTTTGGGTCGGGGGTCTAGAATTTTTGGGTCGAGGCTCTAGAGCTTTTTGTAATCACTAAATCGCATGGTTTGGGTCGGGGCTCTAGACAAAAGTTGTAATCAGAGCTGTATGCTGCGTCCTTTGTAATCAAGTGGGTCAGGGCTCTAGAGCTTTTTGCAATCACTAAATCGCATGATTTGGGTCGGGGCTCTAGACAAAAGTTGTAATCAGAGCTGTATGCTGCATCTTTTGTAATCGAATGGGCCGGGGCTCTAGAGCTTTCTGTAATCACTAAACCGTACGATTTGGGTCGGGGCTCTAGACAAAAGCTGTAATC
>JBARVS010000145.1:0-7767 GCA_049646385.1 Phormidesmis sp.
ACTGCTACAGCGAGCGTGAGCTACAAGATGCCATTGCCGCGCTGCCCGACAACGCTAAGTACAACATTCAGCGCTTTAAGGGCCTGGGCGAAATGATGCCGCAGCAGCTTTGGGATACGACGATGAACCCTGAGTCTCGAACGCTAAAGCGGATTGAAATTGAGGATGCTGCCGAAGCAGATCGAATCTTTACGGTGCTGATGGGCGATCGCGTTGCCCCCCGCCGTGAGTTCATTGAAACCTACGGAGCGCGGCTAGACATGAACGACCTAGATATTTAGCGATCCTTTTGTCTGGCTATCCTCAGAAAACCCCTTTTATCAAATTGACAGAAGGGGTTTTTAACTGCAAAGCCAGTCATAAAAAACGCTCAGTAAAAATGTAGCCGCGATCACCAACGTGAAAAAATGTTGCGAAATCTTTCTCTCGGTAGAGCTATCCATCTAAGCTTTAAGGTAACGACTGGTAAATAAGCGCAGCCGAACGAATTTCTGTTTTCCACAGCTAGAGATATTTAAATAAACATGAGCAACAACTTAGCAACTCAGCTCCGTGAGGGCACTAAAAAGGCTCACACCATGGCAGAAAACGTCGGATTTGTTCGATGCTTTTTGCGTGGCGTGGTCGAGAAAAAGTCATACCGCAAGCTAGTCGGTAACTTTTACTTTGTTTACTGTGCCATGGAAGAGGCGTTAGAAAAGCATAAGGATCATCCTGTTGTTTCCAAGGTATACTTCCCTGCGCTTAATCGTAAAAAGAGCCTAGAGGAAGATTTAGCCTTTTACTATGGCCCCAACTGGAAAGATCAGATCGCGCTCTCCAAAGCGGGCAAAAAGTACGTTGATCGCATTCATGAGATTTCGGCCACTCAGCCCGAGCTGCTAGTCGGCCATTCTTACACGCGCTATTTGGGCGATCTCTCCGGTGGCCAAATCCTTAAGGGCATTGCGCAACGGGCGATGAACCTCACGGGCAGCGATGGCGTTTCCTTTTATGAGTTTCCGACCATTGAAGATGAAAAAGCCTTTAAAGCTGAGTATCGTGCTTCTCTTGGCGAAGCCCCTGTAGACGACGCGGCAGCTGAGGCCATTGTTGAAGAAGCTAACGATGCCTTTGGCATTAACATGGAGCTATTCCAAGAGCTAGAAGGCAACCTTGTTAAAGCAATTGGCGTCATGCTATTTAACAGTCTTACAGGCGGTCGTCGTCGCGGTAGCACCGAGCTAGCTACGGAAGGCTAAGATAAGGATAAGGCTAAGAGAGCGGTTCAGTATCCTATTTCGCTCTTAAAAAGGTCGTCTCTAAGCAGGCGATCTTTTTTGTGTGTACATGTGTTTAAAGCTACGCTTCATCAAACGCATCAAATTTTTTTTGCAAACTGGATTGACAGGCGATCGCACCCCATTCAACCCGTTAGCAAGTCCTCCTCAGGATAATGAATCGCGCTAGGGCTCGGATCGCCAATAATCGCCGACATTAGGATCAAAATGCCAACGCGCCCAATGTACATTGTGCAAACAATGAATACTTGGCCCAGCGTAGAAAGCTCGGCGGTAATGCCGGTAGAGAGGCCAACGGTGGCGAAGGCTGAGACGGCCTCGAACAGAATATTGAGAAACGGCAGATTGGGATCGCTGATGGAGATGCAGGTGGTGGCGATGATGACCGTTAGCGCCGAAGCAACGACAACAGAAAGCGCCTTGAGCACGCGAAGAAGAGGAATTTGCCTTTGATAGCAGTTCACTTCTTGTTTGCCGCGCAGGGCGGCGTAGGTACATACGAGCATGATGCGGGCGGTGGTGGTTTTAATGCCGCCGCCTGTGCTGCCTGGGCTGGCACCAATAAACATCAGCGCGATCGCCATAAACAACGAACTCTCCTCCATGGCACCAATGTCAATAGAGTTAAACCCAGCGGTGCGCATGACCACTGACTGAAAGCCTGCCATCAGCGTTTTACCAATTAGGTTTTTACCTGCTAGCGTAGCCGGATTGTCAAACTCAATGAGCAAGAAGGCCACTGTACCCAACACCAGCAAAGCCAGAGTGGTACTGGTGACAATCTTAAAGTGAAGTGAAAAAACGCTGCGCACCTGGCTTCTGCGCAGGCGCTCGCGCACCCATATAAACGCCTCCATAATCACCTGATAGCCAATCCCACCCAAAATGATCAGCGCCGAAATCACGGCTATGGGCAAACCACTTTCGGCATACCGCACCAGACTATCTTCAAACAGGCTAAAGCCAGCGTTGTTAAAGGCGCTAATGCTGTGAAAGACTGAAAGCCAAAGCGATCGCCCCAGTCCAAAATCCTCTAAGAACGTAGGCATCAATAGAAACGCCCCGGTTAATTCCAAAATCAGCGTCATCGAGATAATTGAAATCAACAGCACTTTTACGTTGGCCAGCTCAGCGGTTTCCATGGCCTGCTGAATGGCTAGCCTGTCTTTTAGCCCTAGCCGACGGCCAATCAGCAGCAGCAATAGGGTCGTCGCCGACATGTAGCCTAAGCCCCCTAGCTGAATTAAGGCCAGCACCACAACTTGGCCAAACGTTGAAAAATAGGTTCCCGTATCTACCACAATTAGCCCGGTGACGCAGACCGCTGAAGTTGAGGTGAATAAAGCTGTCAGCGGGCTGTTCCACTCGCCGCTTGCTAGGGAAAACGGCAGCATTAGCAGTAGCGTACCAACCACAATTAAGGCTAAAAAGCCAATGCAAATTGTTCTAGAAACCGTCATAGTAGAAAATCGCAGTGAATGCCTATCTTCTATTAAGACACCTATGAGCGCAACAACGGGTACAACCCTGACCGAAAAAATCCAGCAGTTTTATGACGAGTCTTCGCTACTGTGGGAGAGCGCTTGGGGCGAGCATATGCACCATGGCTACTACGGCCCGAGCGGTCGGCACCGTAAGAATCGGCGTCAGGCCCAAATTGACCTCATTGAAGCGCTGCTGAAGTGGGCCAACGTGAGCGCAGCAGAAACCATTTTGGATGTCGGCTGTGGCATTGGCGGTAGCACTCTGTATTTGGCCGATAAATATGCAGCGAATGCGGTTGGCATTACGCTGAGCCCCGTACAGGCGAAACGAGCAGGCGATCGCGCCATCGAAAAAGGTATCTCTTTGCGCGCGTTTGAAAACTTTGATACCGCAGCATCGCCTGCCGTTCAGTTTCAGGTCACCGACGCCCTGGCAACGCCTTTTCCCGACAGCTCTTTTGACTTCATCTGGTCAATGGAAAGCGGCGAACATATGCCCGATAAGCCGCGCTTTTTACAGGAGTGCTACCGACTATTAAAGCCCGGTGGCACTTTTTTAATGGCGACTTGGTGCCACCGCGAAATCAACAATCTGGCAGGCCCACTGACAGATGCCGAAAAGCGGCACTTAGACTGGCTCTATCAGCTCTATCACCTGCCCTATGTGGTTTCGCTTTCAGACTACGGTAAAATTGCCTCAACCGTCGGCTTTACCCATTTAGAAACCGCAGACTGGTCGCAGCAGGTAGCGTTCTTTTGGCAGGACGTAGTGAACTCGGCGCTAGATCCGGCTGTGGTGGCGGGTATTTTTCAAGCGGGGATGGAAACGGTGAGAGGGACAGCAGCGATCGCCCTGATGACCACAGGCTACAGCCGAGGCTTAATCCGCTACGGCCTTTTGCGAGGCTCTAAATAAGTCTCTTCTCAAAATCGCCCAAAATAGTTACAGCCCTAGCAAAAAAATCCCCGACTGATCGTAAAAGACCAGTCAGGGATAAATTCAACACACGGTCTACTCAAAAATCACGCTCGCCAAGAGCTTGGACTTTCTTTTACTGGCCTACCTTATTGGCCAGCAGTGGTCTGAGGGCAGTCAAGCAGGCGCACCATTGCCGCCGCCGCATAGTCACGCTGGGCAGCTTGGTTAGGATAGAAGGCACTGCCAGTTTCGTTGAGTGGCGTCGCAATTCCGCAGTATCCAGACAGGCTAGAAATCACGCCCTGCGCCCAGTTGCCCTGAGTATCGCTAAAGGTACGAGCCGTTTGGTTAGAAACTAGCTGAGTCACTCCCGTCTTATACTCAGCAGCTCGACGCATAACGGCTATCAGCTCAGCGCGAGTCACCGATTGGGTTGGCTTAAAGGTGCCATCTCTGTAGCCACTCACCAAACCTAGCTCTTGAGCCAGCTTGATTTTGGGCGCGCTCCAGCGAGAAATCGGTACATCGGGGTAAGGATTGCTCGTCACCTGCGGACGGTTTGGAATCTCCAGTCCGTCAATTACCATAGAAACTAGCTGCTCGCGAGTAAGCGGAGCCTTGGGTCGGAAGGTGTTGTCTTCTGCAAAGCCAGAGATGAAGCCAAGCTGAACTGCGCGGTTGATTTGGCTAGTGTAAAGATTGCCCTGTACATCTGGGAAGCCAGCAGATGGGGCAGGCGGGGTTACCACTGGCGGCTGAGTAGGTGTCGTAGGGTTGGTAGGGGGCGTTACGACTACTTCACCACCCGACTGCTGCACGAGCTGGGCAACCGTCATATCGTTAGCCAAATACGTCCGACCCGTCACGCTGTTGTTGAAAGTTTGGCGGGCGAGTCTCCAGCCAGGATTTAAGAAAATTTTGGTGTAGCCAGAGGGAGAAATGCCGTCTGTTTTACCTATCACAAAAGGCTGTGAGCCGCGTGGTGCAAAAGGCTGAGGCTTGGCGTATAGCACCAGCACACCGTTTTGCTCTTCTAGAACAGGGTCATACTTAACATCAGTGCCATTAGTGCGAATCAGATAGCCGTTGGTATCTGTGCTACGACCGCACAGGCCGGAGAAGTCAGGTAGCTGAGCGAGCAAAGGCAGCACCGTCGTGGGTCTTGATCCTACGGTGTCAAAGCAAGGAACACGGTCTTGCTTTTTCTCTAAAATCATCAGACCATAGCGCTGGGTGCCGCCGAGTTTGCTGGTGGGGTTGGTAGACAAGATGTAGGGAGATTGGTCAGTCTCTTGTGCGCCAAAGGTAGAAGTTTGGTTGGCCTGAGCAGGTGTAGCGGTAGCAGGCGTACCTGTAGCAGGCATTGTGTCTTGAGCGAGTACAGAAGGGGCGGCGCTGGCGGTGAGAGCGATCGCAGCAGTCGCAAGCACGGTGATAGTAAAACGAAGTGATTTCATGGTTTTTGGACGATCCTTAAGTAGTAGATTTCACGATATCGGCGACAGCGTTGTGCACCTGATATTTGTTGAGTTTGGGTAAAGGTATGAATCAGAAGTCATGTAGTTTTTGCTAATGATTCAACTTTGTTTGATTCAACTAGCCCCAGATTACCCGTAGAGCTGGCCGAATGACCTTAAAATAAGGTTGGTTTATATCCGTAGAACGACTGTGTGAGAGCGCGTTTTTAGGACTATCGAGTTCTCCTTCCGGAAACGGGTAGCCTCTCTTAGAATTGTGTGAACAGTTCGCTAACATTTTTGCTGGCGCTTGTCACGCTCCTATGGCATCTGACACCATGGGAAAAAGTTCTTCAAAGGTCTTGCCCCTCGTCATGTATATAGAGATAATCGATTTGATTCGTAAGTGCGATCGCCCCAGGGTCGCTTTCACGGTCGGCACACTTATGACCGTGCTGAGCGCGGGTGTTGCACTGCTGAGCCCAGCGATGACAACCAGCGCCCAAGCCGCCGATGCAAAAGCCATTGAAAGACTCCTCAGAGACAATGCCTGCGTGGGTTGTGACCTCCATGAGGCCGACTTGAGAAGGCTCGATTTATCCGGCGCTGATCTCACCGATGCCGACCTAGAAGGCGCTAATTTCTACTATGCCAATTTGGACGGTGCCCAGCTTTCTGGCGCTAACCTAATTGACGTTAACCTGTCATACACCAGCGCTCGCGGCACCACTTTTGACGACGCCGACCTGCGCTATGCCATTTTTGATCATACCGATCTAACTGGCGCGTCTTTAGCAGGCACCGACCTGCGAGAGTCATACATCAACGACGCTGACTTTACGAGCGCGGTACTAGACAATGCCGACATGCGCGATACGCTATTCTACGACGCAAACTTTGCCGTTGCAGCGAGCCTCTGTGGTCTGATCACCTGGACGGGCAATGAATATCGTGAAGGCTGCGAAGTTGCAGTTCCCCAGGAAGTTAACGATAAGTTCTAGATCCAAAGCTTCTGGGCTCTAAGCATCAGCTTTCGTCAAATGGCCATTTTCTACGATTAGAAGACGGCCATTTTCAGGCTTTACGTTCCGCCCTTGACAGCTCTGTGCTGGCTCATTTGATTGCTCATTTAGCCGTCTGTTATGCCACCAGTTTTGAGTTTCTAGCTGAAGCTTAATCGTGTAAAGCGTCATCACAATAGGCTCGCTGCGATAGCTTTGCCCCACGATTTCAACGCAGTATGAGGGATGCTTGCGAGTGGCCATATCGACGATCAATCGCTTGCCAATTCGCCGCCAGCTAGGTTCTTTGCTGCGCCACTGAATGCGACAGGCGGGCCAAGGGAGCTGGTCGCGATCGTACAGGCGACAGCAGGGGCCGATAACTCGATAGGTGAGGTGTGCCCCAGGGCTCTCGAAAGTATGGCCATGGGGCCATGGATGCAGTAGAGAGATCACAGAGTAGGCGAATGAATCGGCGCTAGTGGGGCTAACTTGCATGAACAGGGCGGTAATTATCTATGATGATGAAGACTATGTGAGTAAGGCTACAGGAGAAAAGGGCTGATGTCAGACAAGTCAGAAAAAATTACGCCTCAGGTGAGCGATCGCATTTGCAAACACATGAACAAGGATCATGCCGAATCGGTACTGACCTATGCTCAGCGCTATGGCCAAAAGCCAGCAGCAACAGCGGCCACCCTAACCGCCATTGACGCTGAAGGCATGGACTTGCAGGCCGAAGTAAACGGCCAAACGCTGCCCGTACGCATTCCCTTTGACCACGTGCTTAAAGACGCCACCGACGCTCACCACACGCTCGTTGCCATGCTTAAGGCATAGCTGTCTCTACTAATCGTATCAATGGCGACTGTCAAAATTCACTTTTTACCCGATGATGTCACTGTACTAGCCGAAGCCGGAGAGTCATGGCTCAGCGTGGCGACTAGAGCGGGCGTGCAAATTTCTACGGGCTGCTTAGCAGGTGCCTGTCATGCCTGTGCTATAGAAATATTGGGAGATACCGCAGCGGAGGAGGAGCCTGTGCTTGCCTGCTTGCAAACCGTCCCTCAAAATTTTGCGCAGATAGAAGTTGACCTGCTAGACGATCCCACTTGGTAGCTGCTGGCCTGTGTCTGGTAAAGGCTGAGTAGCTGCTACAGGCTGAAAACTAGGTGCTGGTTAACTGGCTAAAAAGTGTGATTGTTCGGTTTTCATTCGGTTTCACTCATAGGTGAGTGTAAACTGGCTTGTTACACTATCCCTATACAAACAAAGCGAACAAACAAACCGAAACCCATATAAGAGCGAAACCCTTTTAGAATCGCGTTCTATCAGTTTACAGAACACAGGTATTTAGCATGGATGACGCAACCGGAAAATTGCCAGAGTTTATGGAATCTAAATCGGCCAAAGACAACACGCTGCTTAGCTACGTCAAAACGATGGATCCCGAGACCATCACGCATTTATCCCGTCCGGCTTCGGCTGAGGTCATGCAGGTGATTGAGCACAACGTAGTTGGCCTGCTGGGTGGCTTGCCCTCGCAAAACTTTGATGTTACGGTCACGACTAATCGCGAAAATTTAGGGCGATTGCTAGCCTCTGCTATGATGAGTGGCTATTTCC
>JBARVS010000146.1:0-3443 GCA_049646385.1 Phormidesmis sp.
GGCAAGGACGTATCAATAAGCACATCAAATAAAAAGCTCTGCGGCAAAGCCCAGAGCCATGTATCGTCACCCTAACAAGTTGAAAACAAGGGCACGATGATAATCAGTATAAGAGAGCGCAGCCAGAAAGTTGCCGCTTGTGTCGAAGCGAATGTACGACAGACACTCAGAAAGATCGCCGTAACGACCGGTATTAGTAAAAGCAGCGTTCATCGACACCGACAGGCAATAAAGCGCCGAAATCAGTACCCAGAATCAAGCTTTTGGGAGACAGCAGGAGGCAGCCAATGGCTCGCGCGGTTGGTATTCGGCTTGGTCTACTACTTCGGCATTAAGCAAGGCGTCGGGGCCGAGAGTCTATCAGAATTTATCGGCGCGGTTCATCTGGATACCCACGTAGCCGGTTCGGCCAGTGCGCTGCGCCAACTCAAGCAGCGTGTGAACCAGGCGGTGATTGACTACGAGGGGGCGCAAGCAGAGCAGTGCAAGCCATCAGCAGGACAGGGTATCTGCGTCGGGGCCGATGAGACATTCTTCGGCCTGCCGGTGCTGGTGCTGCTAGAGCTGAGCAGTGGATACATCTTTATCGAGACCGAATGCGAGAATCGCACTTATCAGACCTGGCTGGAGCAGGTGCAACAATGGTGGGGGAGTGGTCAATGGCAGTGCCATTACTTAGTCAGTGATGGTGCTAGAGCCCTGGTGAAGCTGGCCGTATCAGGGTTAGGCTGTGTCAATGTAGCCGATTTGTTTCATGCCTTGCGTGCCTTGGGCAGGCCGCTGGCTCGCTCGCTCGGACAACAGGCGGCCACGCTGAAGAAACAACAAGATAAACTCCAGCAGCAACTGAATAAATGCCGTAAGGTCGCTGATAAGCAGGACTTACAGACGTTGATAGAGAACAATGAAGCAGCTCAACAACAGGTGCAGCAGGATGAACAAACCTACCATGAGGCGCTTGAGCAAATCAGTCAAACGATTCATCCGTTTAGCCTCGATAGCCTGCAATGGCAAACCCAGCGGACGCTACTCACGCACTTGGCAGCGCCCTTGCAACGTCTATGGGAGCTAGCACCCACCTATGGTGCGCAGAAGGCACAGAAAGCGATTGATACCTTTGAAGGACGGGTTGCTTCCTTTGCCCAAGGGATTGAGGCTTGGCAGCAATGGGTGACGGTTGACCTCGACGGCCAAACCCACGATGCGGCCAGGCGCAACTGGGTGCTCAGCTGCTTATTGCCCTGGGTTTATTGGACGCAACAAGCTGATAAAACCCGCCAACCCTCGCTCAAACAGCGCTATCAGGTCACCGCTAGCAGCGCGTTTGACCGACTCTTTGAGCAAGACCTCACCTTAGCATTGACAGACAGTGAGCGGGAACGATGGGTACTCTGGTGCCGAGAATTCTGTGCCAAGTATCAACGCACCTCCTCAGCGGTGGAGGGCCGTAATGGTTATCTGGCAAAGCTCCACCACGCCCGTCGCGGGTTCTCGGCTCAATCGCTCAAGGTGCTCACTATCATCCATAACTTCGACCTCAAACGACACGATGGCACGACCGCTGCTCAGCGTTTATTTGGACACGATTTTCCCGACCTATTTGAATGGATGCTAGCGCAGGTAGGTGATCTGCCTATGCCTCGGCGGTCTTCTAAACCACAGCAGCCGAAACCCTTATACGCAGACATTTTCCCGGCTTAAGTTGGTACCCTCATAAAGCGGTTAGATAAATATTTATGGAAAGCACAACCCACCCTTGCAACACAGTTCTCCTTCGCGTCCAGCCAAATTAGCCGCTATCTGCCCAGCAGTTTCCTCAGAAGCCATCTTCGCTACAGTAGCTAACACGCTGACTCAATTAACGCTTCTATATTCCGTAGCAACACTCTTTACAATCTAAAACCTCCCCAAGAATCCCAGCTTAATCAAAAAAAGGTATTCGTTTGAGCGTTTGTATCACTGCTTGCGGAGCCTATTTACCATGCAATTACTCAGATAAAGAGAAATATTTAACGGGAATACTCTATAGGCAAACAAGGCTTTCATGTTCTCTGTTTATTCGCTTTCCTCAGTAGAAGTTCTTGCTTAATGCTAAATCCAACAAATATTACGGAGGATAGCTGAAGAGATCGGCAAGCTTATTGAGATACCTTTGGTAAGTTCCAAACAGTAACCTCAGAAAATAGCGATCGCTCCATTTTATTTACTTACCCATTGTGCCTCTACGCTAAAACTCCAGGATTTTTTTGACATGCCAAGTCGCGCCATTATTAGTGGTCTAGAAGAAAAAATACACAGTTGCCGTGAGCAGCAATTCACTGGCCTCATCAAAGTAAATGACCAGCATGAATGTCAGTGGTTCATCTACTACTTGCTGGGCCGTATCGTTTGGATAAAGGCTCGAACTCACCCCTTACGCCGCTGGCAAAGACATTTAGCAGTCCATAGCCCAGTCTTTTTTGAACAAATCTCTCAATCCGCTGGTTACTCATACGAGTCTTGGAACTACGCCGCTTTATCTAGGCTGGTAAAACTCAAACAATTTCGTCGCGATCAATTTTCTAAAGTTGTCGAAAGCTGCATTATCGAAAATATCTTTGATATTTTGCAGGTAGGCACCCTTCAGAACGCCCAGCATGGAAAGAATTTAACCTACGAAACCCAGCCTAGAGAAGCCGCCAGCCTGCCATTTGTCATGCTTCAGCAGGAGAGCGTTTGGCAAGAAGCCCAACAGGAATGGCATGTTTGGGAACAAGCTGGTCTTACCAAATTCTTTCCTGACTGGGCACCCGCCATCACTCAGCTAGAAGCCCTGAAAGCACAGACCCCCCCTCAGACCTTTCAAACGCTCGCCACGTTTGTCGATGGTCAAAACACTTTAAGAGACCTTGCCAATAAATTTCAGCAGCCTATCATCCCCCTGACAAAATCTCTCCTACCATACATATCAAGGAGTATGCTGCGCCTTGCAGAAATTCCAGACCTCATAGAAAATGCCAGCGATGGATTTGACGCTGAACTTTTAAAGACTCAAAAAACAGTCACCCAACCTACTCCAATTGCCACAATCAGCGCCGATCAGCACAAGGTAAATCACAATTCATCACAAAACTTTCTAGCTCAGCCTTCTACAGGCCAACCCAAAAGCACAGCCCACCCAGGCAAAAAAGCAAGAAGCACCTCACCTCAAATTATATACATCGACGATAGTCCCGCCGACAGCCGTGCTATGTGCAAAATCGTGGAAGATTTAGGGTATCAGTACGCTAACATCCCTGACCCTTTGCAGGCTCTACCACTGCTCATTGAGTACAAACCCAAGCTAATCTTCCTAGACTTGGTCATGCCCATTGCTAACGGCTATGAGGTTTGTGCGCAAATTCGCCGCATTTCTGCGCTCAAAGAAATTCCAGTCGTCATCGTAACTAGCAACGATGGGATTG
>JBARVS010000147.1:0-4470 GCA_049646385.1 Phormidesmis sp.
GAACTCACGGCAATTTATCATTTGGCGGCGGTGGTGAGCGGCCAAGCGGAGGCTAATTTTGACCTGGGTATGGCGGTTAACGGTGAGGGCACTCGTCATCTGTTAGAAGCAGTGCGGCATCAGGCACCGGGGGCAAAGTTTATTTTTGCTAGCTCGCTGGCCGTTTTTGGGGGCGATTTGCCTGAGGTCATCACGGACAAAACTGCCGTTGCGCCACAGTCGTCCTATGGCACTCAAAAGGCAGTGGCTGAGCTTTGGGTAAATGACTATAGCCGCAAAGGATTTATTGACGGCTATGTGCTGCGCCTGCCGACCGTTTGCGTTCGCCCCGGCAAACCCAATGCGGCGGCTTCTTCTTTTGCTAGCAGCATTATTAGAGAGCCCTTAAAAGGTCAGCGAGCTATCTGCCCGGTTGATCCTAACTTGGCTTTGTGGGTTTCTAGCCCTGATGTCGTTGTCAATAATCTGGTTCATAGCCTGACGTTGAACGCTGAGGAATGGAAAGGTAGCCGCACGATTAACCTGCCCGGTTTGACGGTTACCGTGCAGGCCATTGTTGACGCGCTTGTTCAAGTTACAGATCGCGCTACGGCGGCCCACATTCACTATCAGCCAGACGAGGCCATTTCTCGAATTGTGGCGAGCTGGCCGAGTGAGTTTGATGTGGGGCGATCGCTCACTTTAGGCTTCAGTCAAGATCATAGCTTTGAGAACATCATTCGCGCCTTTATTTCATCACAATAGTCGTATGGCTCAGAGCATTTTGACCTCTGTTGGCCTGCGTTTTCTATCCCCTCCCCCCGGATTGTAATAGGCCACCGTTGGCGATACATTCAATCCAAGCTATAAAAAAGACCTTTTAAAAACAAATTAAAAAAAGCAGCACAATCAAGAAATTTGTTCAAGAATACGTTTTTTAGCTAAAGCCTCTTAATGTTCGTTTAGTGCGATCGCTTATGTTTTTTCAAAGTCATTTCGGCTTTTCCGGCGCGTTTCCCAGCGCGTTTCAAGTTTCTGTTGCGCCCTACTTGGGGTTGCACATTCCCGACGGCTATTTGAGCCTGCCCGTGAGTCTTTTTGGCTGGGTGATTGCCATTGTGCTCATTGCCGTTTCACTCAAAAAAGTAGAGTCTGTTTATGGCGATCGCACCGTTTCCTTAATGGGCGTTTGCGCTGCTTTTGTGTTCGCTGCGCAAATGATTAACTTTCCAATTCCAGGCGGCACGTCAGGTCACCTGCTGGGCGGTACCTTAGTGGGCGCGCTGCTTGGCCCCTGGGCTGGCTCGCTGGTGATGAGCGCGGTGTTTATTGTGCAGGCCGTGCTTTTTGCAGACGGTGGGATCACCGTGCTGGGCTCCAACATTTTTGTAATGGGGCTAATTGGTACGTTTGGCGGCTACTATCTGTATCGAGCGATTCGGTTCGCGGTTGGTCGCGATAGCTGGAAGGGGGCCGCAGCGGGCTTGGCAGTGGCCTCGTGGGTGAGCGTGGTAGCCGCCTCGGTGGTGGTTGCTTTCATGCTGGCGCTCTCGGGCACGGTGCCATTGGGCGCAGCGCTGACGGCCATGGTGGGCTGGCATATTTTAATTGGTATCGGTGAAGCGTTAATCACGGTTGCAGCAGTGGGCTATGTTTGGCGCACCCGACCTGATTTGCTGTTTGATCCGCCTCGTAAGCGCGCGGTGCAAATGGCGGCTGATGTTAGCATTCGCTAACGATTGGCTGCTGGTAGGCTGCTGGCAAGCTGATTGAAAAGGCAGCAGTCATAGTTTGTTATCGCTCCTCATATCATATCGACCCAAAAAACAACTACGCAACTTTAAGGATCAACAATAATCATGAGCGATCGCCCCTCTCAAATGCAGTACGGCACCTTTTTTCTAATTAGCTTAGGAATCGCCCTAGCCATTTCTGCTGTGCTCTCTCCGTTTGCTAGTCCTAACCCCGACGGTTTAGATCGCGTCTCTGAAGACTTAGGCTTTAACGAAAGGGCGCACCCCGAACCCATCGCGACCAAGCTTCCTTTTGCTGGCGTATTCGACGGCTATGCGGTGCGAGGTGTGCCGGGGGCGATCGCCACGCCAGTTGCTGGCATTGTCGGGACGCTGGCTGCTTTTGGCATTGCTTGGGGCGCTGGAAAGCTATTAGTTCGCAATCCTGCGAGTTCTTCAACTGCCGATCCTGACGTTCGCGACTACCGTGATTAAAAAGCGTGACTAAAGCGCGATAAAAAAGATTATCATGAGCGCTTTTCGATTTGACATTGACAGCCAAAAGTCAACTTTTTGGCATACGCTAGCGCCTCGTACAAGGGTGCTGTGTGCGCTGCTGCTGGTGATGGCGATCGCATTTACGCCTAACGCTCACTGGTGGACTTGGGCCATCTATGGCGCAACGCTACTTTGCCTTATTGTGATTGGCCGCCTCACCTGGATAACGCTATTAAAAAGGGTTGCCGTTGAGTTTACCTTCATCGGCACTGTTTTGCTGGGCACTTTGTTTCACGGCGGCGGTGAGGTGGTTTGGCAGTGGGGCTTTGTGACCGTTACAACAGAAGGGCTAGTGGTGTTAGGGAGCGTGGCGCTTAAGGCCGTGCTGTGCCTGCTGACGATTAATATTGTTACGCTTACGACCTCCATTCCAGCTTTGCTTCAGTCGCTAGTGCAGCTTAGAGTGCCGCCTTTGCTGGTGGCGATTTTGGCTTCGATGTATCGCTACATTGGCGTACTGATTGACGAGCTAGGCGCGATGCGTCAGGCAGCGGCCTCTCGTAATTTGGCCGTGTCGTCGGGTCAGCGTCAGCGCTCGGTGGTGGGCAACATGTTTGGGGCGCTGTTTATTCGCACGTTTGAGCGCGGCGAGCGGGTGCATCAGGCAATGCTGGCGCGAGGCTATTCGGGCGTTCCCCACATTCGAGATTTGCCCGCAGGCGGCAGGCGTGATGTGATGGCTTTAAGTGCGATCGCCATCATTACCCTACTTGGCCAAGCCATCTATCTACCGCCTTTCCTGCGATAGGATATTGACGACATTTAGGACGACATTTAGGACAGCTTTTCATGCATCACAACCCAATCTCTATCAGCGGCCTGAGCTACGAGTATGGAGATGGCACCCAGGCGCTGCATGAGATTAATCTTGAAATTGAGCCCACCCAGCGCGTTGCCTTAATTGGTGCAAATGGCTCGGGCAAGTCAACTTTGCTGCTGCACCTCAACGGCATTTTGCTCCCTCAGCAGGGGCGCATTACGGTCGGCGATCTGGCGATGACGGCTGAGAACCTAAAAGACATTCGCAACTTTGTTGGCCTAGTATTTCAAAACCCAGACGATCAGCTTTTTATGCCCACCGTTTGGGAAGATGTTGCCTTTGGCCCGCTGAACCAGGGCGTAGAAGAGCCGACGCTGACCAAGCGAGTTAAGCAGTCTATGGCGGCAGTCGGACTGAACTTTGATCGATATGCTGAGCGAACGGCGAGCAATTTATCAGGTGGTGAGCAAAAAAGGGTGGCGATCGCCGGCGTTCTCGCCATGCAGCCCCAGGTACTGGTATTAGACGAACCCTCAGCCCAGCTAGATCCGGCTTCCCGCAGGCAGCTGATTGAACTGCTCGCTAGCCTGCCCTTAACCCAGCTCATTGCCACTCACGACTTAGATATGGCGCTAGACTTATGCAGCTCTACGATTGTTCTTAGCCAAGGAAAAGTTGTTTTTTCTGGCCCTACTGAACAGGTGCTAAGCAATCCCGAGTTTTTGCATCACCACGCGCTAGAGTCTCCGCTTTGCTATAGCCGCCCGTACTGCCAGCTAGAACATGCGCCTCGTTCTGTGGTCTCAGTAATTTAGGTTTGCCTTACAACAAGCCTCTCTAAAAACTCAAAAAGCGACGCTGATTAGTCAGCGCCGCAGCGGGAAGTTTCAATGATTGAGTCAAACTAGCAAACTAGCTGTCAAACTAGCTGTCAAACTAGCCATCAAAATACTAAGGCAAAGTAGTCGTAGTCGCTACGTTTTGTACCAGTCCCCAGAAGTGAAGGAATCCTTGGCCAGTGAAGACCTCGGTGAGGGCCGCTGCCAAAAAGCCAAACATCGCTAGGCGACCGTTCCAAATTTCGGCACTAGGAACAAAGCCAGCGCGAAAGCTAGTAGCAGGCTCAACGTAGGGCTGTTCTAGAATGCTGTTAGTCGTTACAGTAGTTTTTGGGTCTTGCATGATGTGTTCTCAAAAGGTCAACAGATATTAAGTTAATAAAAGTTTTCATAATCAACGTCTGTCAAAAGAGAGATTAGGCTATGAGTCATAAATTTCGTACCGCTGGCTATCACCCTCTCCGCAAGATAAAGGTAATATTGGCAGGTCTTTATGTTGCAGTTGTTACCGACTTTAGCGTTGCCTACAAAGTATTTTTATCAGTGCCCGTTCTATTAATCGCTTTCTTACTGCAAAGGTGGGTAGATGCCAGCATAATAC
>JBARVS010000148.1:0-10228 GCA_049646385.1 Phormidesmis sp.
CATCTGCCCAGCGACTTTCACCGCAGCATTGCAGAATATTCAATTGCACCCTATCGGCTAGGGCTCACGGCAACGCCTGAAAGATCCGATGGTCGGCATGAGGATTTGTCTGTGCTGCTTGGTAAGGTGGTCTATCGCAGAACCTCAGAAGAGCTTTCGGGTACGGCTTTAGCGCCTTATCAGGTGGTGCAGCTTAAGGTAAAGCTGAGTGATGAGGAGCGCGATCGCTACCAAACCCTGCAACAGCAGCGCAACGACTTTTTGCAAGCCGCTAAAATTTGGCTCAGCAGTCCCGAAGGCTGGCAGCGCTTTGTGCAGGCAAGTGCAAAATCTCCTGAAGGACGGCGGGCAATGCTGGCCCACCGCGAATCAAAAAATATAGCCTTAGGCACGGCAGGCAAGCTGACGCTATTAAAAAAGCTATTAGCCAAGCACTACCCTGATCGCACCCTCATTTTCACTAACGACAACGCTACCGTTTACAAAATCTCTCAGGACTTTCTCATTCCAGCTATCACCCATCAAACCCCCGTCAAAGAACGGCACACCATTTTGCAAAAGTTTCGCAGCGGTGACTACAGCGTCATCGTCGTCTCACATGTGCTCAATGAGGGCGTAGATGTCCCCGATGCGAGAGTCGCCATATTACTCTCAGGCAGCGGCTCACCGAGAGAATATATTCAGCGGCTAGGGCGAGTGTTGCGCAAAGGCAGTGATGGAAAAATGGCGCTGCTATATGAGGTAATCGCTGAGCAAACCAGTGAGGAAGGCGTTTCGCGGCGCAGAAGGCAAGCACCTCACTCTCAGCCAAAACCTGATACAGAACAGCTTTCCCTTGTTCCTAATCCATCTCCTGCGCCTCCAAAGACACCTTACAAAGTCATCGAGTTTCCCGATACTAGCCGCCGCGCCGCCGAAGAGTCCGCCCAGTGGCCAGATGACGAGTGCAAGGACGACTGACAAAGGAGAGCGCTTCCTGTTGAATTTACTGAGCAACTAATTCTTTGAACCAGTCGTCGCCCCAGATATCTTCAAAGATTTCGTCGGCGAGGGCTTCTTGCTTGTAGCTGGGCTCTAGGCGGACGGCCTGCTGGAGATTTTCTAGGGCGCGGTCATTGTCGCGCTGAAGGGCGTAGCAAAGGGCGCGATTGTAGTAGGCTTTGGCGTAGTTGGGGTTGGCGGCGATCGCCTTATCAAAACTCTTGAGCGCATCCCGATCGCGCCCTAGCTTAAGCAGCACGTAGCCCCGATTATCCCAGGCTTTAGCTAGCGTTGGCTTAAAGCGAACGGCCTTGTCAAAAGAAGCCACTGCTTCCTCAAAGCGATCTAGCTCGGTGAGGGCAAGCCCCCGGTTTAACCAGGCAACCGCGTCGTTGGCCTGAAGCACAACGGCCTGATCAAACGATTCAAAGGCTTCTTGATGGGCCTGCAAAATGCCAAAGGCAACGCCTCTGTTCACCCAGGCTTCATGATATTCGGGGTTGATGTCGATAGCTCTATCGAAGGCGGCGATCGCCTCTTCTCGTTTTCGCAGTCGGCTGAGCACCATGCCGCGATTTAACCAGCTTTTGGCATCGGTTGGATCGGCCTCAATCACCGTATCGAAAGCAGTGAGCGCTTCTGCATAGCGGCGCAGTTCTCGCAGCAGCAGCCCAGTTTGATACCAGGCTTCGGTGTTCTCTGGTGCCAAACGAGTCACTTCATTCAGGGCAGCGAGAGCGTCTTCTTTGTTCCCTAATTCAGTCAGAGCACGGCTGCGGTTAAACCACAGATCTGCGTTGCTGGGCTGCACCTCAAGCGCCCTGTCGTAGGCAGCTAGGGCGGTGTCGTACTGTTGGTTGTTGAGCTTTTGGTCGCCGTCTGCAATGAATTCGTCAGCGGTTAAAAACAGCTCAGGTCTGTTTTCTTGCAGGCGATTGATCTGTTCAGAGAGTTCAGAAATTTGAGTTTGGGCCGTACTCATAAAGGAGTCTGCGACGTACTCAGGCGTGACGCGGCCTAGCTGCTCCATAATCTGTTGTTTTTCGGCTGCGGCCTCGGCATTAAGCGCATTGAGTTTCGATTGAATCTGTTCTTTTACCTGAGTGACTTCAGTGAGGGCAGCGGTTTGGCGATCGCTCATGCTAGCCTGCAATGTCTCTAGCGTTTGAGCAAATTTCTCTTCTATTTGGCCTAATCTTGCTTGGGCGGCCAGCTCGCGCTCGGCGGCAGATTTGGCCAGCTCGCCAATTTGTTCGCCTAGCCTTGCATCAAAGCTGTTGAGCTTTTCGATGATGACATCTCGCCTGCCGAATACGGTATTGCGCACGCCTGTGAGTTCGCCTGTGAAGCTGCCTTCGATTTCTTTGAGCGATCGCAACAACGCCTGCCGCTCATCGCCAATGCCGCTTTGCAGCGCAGCTAGCGCTTGCGTAAACTCGCCCTGTAGCTGCTGCACAATGCCCAGCGTCTGATCTTGCTGTTCACCTAATTCGCCCTGTAGCTCGTTTAACTGAGCAGAAAATTCACGGGAAGACTCAGTCAGCTCATTAAACAGCTCGCTTTTACGAGTGCCCAAGTCGCTGCCCAAGTTAGAAAGCTGGGCGCGAAAGCCGTCTGCGGTCGCTTGCAGTTGCATAATAGTGTGGCTACGTTCGTCACCGACGCCCGCTTGCAGGCTAGAGATTTGAGCCTTGAAGTCGTTAGCAACCCTATCCATATCGCCCAAGATGGTGCCTTTGCGACCTTCTACGTCTGCTTTTAGCGTAGCGAACTGCGTTAAAAAGCCATCTGCCGACTGGCGAAAGCTTTGCATCATGTCAGTTTTGCGGCTTTCTACTTCGCTGCGAATCGCGTTGAACTGCTGCTGCAATTCTTCTGTAGAGCGCTGAATGTTTTGCAGGGCGAGTTCTCTATGTCCTAGCGCGCTAGCTTGAACGTCATCTAATGCTTTAATCGCTTCTTCTTCAGAAAGCTGAAGACTGTTGATCATCTGATCGCGCTGCTGTTCAATTTTTGCTCTGGCTTCGGCTTCTACTTCGGCTAGCTTAGGGCCAAACTCGCTGCTAGCCTTAACCATAGAAGAAATAACCCGATCTTTTTCGGCAATTGTTTCTGTTTGCATACTGCCGAGCTGATCAGAAAGAACAGATTCTTTGCGATCTACTTCATCGAAGAAAACGGCTTTGCGTCGGTCGGTTTCTTCTTTAATAACGCCCACATGACGAGAGAATTCAGCCTCAGAAGTGGTGAAGCGCTGTAGTATTCGCTGGCTTTCTACAGCGGTTTCTGTTTTCATACTCTCTAGCGCTTGCTTAGCCTTTGCCTGCATTCCTGCAGCGGTTTGAGCGAAGTCTGCAACAGTCGCTTCTAGCTTGTCGTTAATATCTTCTAGCTGCTGGTGCCAGCCATGAGCCGTTTGCGCTTTAAACTCGTCAAGTTCTTTGACTAGCTTGTACAGCACGTCTCTTTGAGCAACAATCTCTCTTTGAAAGCCGTTGGAGCGGCCTTCTAGCTCACCTGAAAGGTCATCGGCATCGGCTAAAATGCGATTAAGGCTGCGAGTGGCGTTGTGTACCTTGTTTTCTAGCTCAGTCATTTCGTTGAGCTGGGTGCGCACAATTGTGGCGACTTCATTAACAACAGACTTGCGCAGCGCCCACAGCATCACAATGCCGACGCCGAGCAGCAGCACGAGTGCGCCGAGCATTAAGCTCACTAAGGTCGTTGCCTGATCGAGGTTGCTCTTAGGCTCGGGCGTAATGATCGTTTGGGCAGGGTTGGGGCTAGCTGATTCAGGTGGCGCAACTGTCTGAGCTGTCTGAGCCTGCGCTGCTGCTGAGAGGGCTATGCTTACAGGCGGTATTAGCTCGCTAGCGCCTAGCACCCAAGCGCCAGAGAGCAGTCCGCTGGCAGCGATCGCCAAGCGCCAATTTTTCCAATTCCCCTGCATGGGCGGTAATCCCTTACTGTTGCGGCTGTTTGCGCTCTTTTATATGTATCTTACCTGAACCGTCAGATTAGCAGATAAGCGAAAGGCGAGGGGCTATATTTAAACTAAGAAAAGCCTCTGTTTTACGCTTCTTCTTTAGCTCCTCTTCTATGGCCCCTCTTCTTTAGCCCGCTCATGACAGATGTTTCCATTGCGCAGCATTATCACCAGCGCACCAAATACGACCCTCAAACCATTGCCGCAGTTGGCAAAGGCGGTCTGGATTGGTCTCAGCAGCCCCTACCTTACAAAGATTATAAGCTAGGTCATGAGGTCGATTTAAAGCCTTATTTAGAGGATGAGCCGCCGAACGCAAATAATGACTGGCGCTGGTGGCAGCGGCTCTCTCGCCTGCTGGTCGATAGCTACGGGCTGACGGCCAAGGTTGAGATGCTTTCGGGCTCGCCCCTATATTTGCGGTCGGCACCGTCGGCAGGTGGGCTATATCCAGCGGAGCTGTATGTGGTGTCACGAGGGACTTCTCTGCTGCCTGCGGGGTTGTATAACTATCAGGTGCGATCGCACTCTCTCTGGCGCTTTTGGGACGATCATCCCTGGCAGGACTTGCAGGCGAGCTGCTTTTGGCACCCAGCCTTAGAAACAACCCAGCTAGCAGTAGTCGTGAGCGCGATTTTTCAGCGGTCGGCTTGGCGCTATCACGACCGGGCCTATCGGCGGGTATTTTTGGACTCGGGGCATCTGCTAGGGAATTTGGAAATAGCCGGGACGCTGTGCGACTATCGGCCTCATTTAATTGGCGGCTTTGCAGACGAGCTGGTCAACCGCCTGCTTTATTTAGATGGGGTTTCAGAAAGTGCGATCGCCGTCCTAGCTCTGGCCGATCTCTTTCAGGTGGAGCAAAATCTATCGCCTGCGCGCTGCGCGCTACCGAGTTCTATTCATTTTGATGTGGCTAGCGTGCCAGATGGTGAGCTGCTGAGCTACCTGCATGAAAATTCGGCGATCGCCTCTGACTCCGGCTTTGGGCAGCTAGAACAAAAGCATCGCGATCGGCCTTTACCCTCAACGCTTCAGCCCTCGGTTGAGAGAGGAGACGGCGGCGATGAGGAATCTAACCCAACAGCAGAGGAAGCAGACGATCAAGCGCTCAAACCTTCGTCGGATAAGTACAATTTTCCGTTTGGCATTACAGTTTCTACCAAAACTCAGCCGATTCTGTGGGGCGATCGCCTAGCAGAGCTAGAAAATACGCTGCTCACCCGTCGCTCCACCCGCCAATACACCCAAGCGCCCTTGAGCCGCGCTGATTTGTTTGCCCTGCTCGATTTTTCCTATCACCCCGAGCACTATCGCTTACAGGCTTTCGACGCAGCGCCCGACTACTTTGACCTGAGCCTCATTGAAACCTTTGTCGCCGTCTCCAATGTAGAAACGCTGGAGTCTGGCTGTTACTACTACGCGCCTCAAGCCCAGGAGCTACGCCAAATTCGCTTCAATCAATTTCATCAAGACCTGCACTTTCTTTGCTTAGGGCAAGACTTGGGCCGTGATGCAGGCATCGTCATTTTTCACACGGCTAACCTAGCAGCAGCAGTGGCCAAATATGGCGATAGAGCCTATCGCTATCTGCATATGGACGCCGGTCATTTGGGCCAGCGCTTAAACCTAGCCGCCACTCGCAGACAGCTAGGCGTCAGCGGCATTGCAGGCTTCTTTGACGATCAGGTCAATGAGCTGCTGAGCATTCCCGAGGAGGAAGCCGTTTTATACATTACAACGGTGGGGCAAAAGCTGGGCCGATAGCTAGCAGCCTAACAGCAGACATGAAAAAATCCCCAGCGGTACCAGGGATTTTTTCAGCTTTAGTGACCCATTACCTCAAGTAAGCAGGCTTACCTTAAGCAAATAGGTGACTCAAGCAAATGGGGTATCCAAGACAAACCTACTTAGCAGCACAAGGCTCGGCAGGATCAGCCATCGCGTCAGGGGCAGCCGGGTCAGCCATTGCGTCAGGGGCAGCAGCATCAGGTGCAACAACTTCTCCAGAAGCATCGGGCTCAACAACTTCAGGTTCACTAGGGCCACAGGCAGTAAGCGCAGTCATTCCCAAAACTGAAGCAGCGGCCAGACCAGCTAAATACTTAACTTTCATTAATGTACTCCTTAAAACGGTTATCTCTTGTATGAACGCGCTAACGCACGAATGCGAGCTTATGTCGCCATTGGTGCAACATTAAACTTTGCAATATGTCCTGTCAAGAGGCGTAAAACAAGGAGACTGTGCTGAAGCTATAGAGCGCAAGGAATGTAAGTATTTATTACTATTTTGTCATTTTTCTTTTTATTGTTCGCTGCTATTTTCTTCTATGAGAGCGACGTTTCTGGTAAGACGCTTTTTTCTTCTTCTGACTTTTTTTACGACTGCCTTTTTTACGAACCAGATAGCTGCCTACCACATCGCTCGCTGAGTGACTAATCGCACCAATTTCTAGGCCAATTAAGATGGCTAGCCATTCCATTAGGTAGTGCTTGAGCAAGTAGCGAAAGGTAGCGCTAAGGCTGGGCCAAGTAAGCTGGGCGTCCCACACACTATTGAGCACTTCAACCGCTAGGAATGTGAAAAGGGCAATCCATACGGCTAGATAAACAACCCGTAGCGCAGTGCCAATGATTGGGCCGTGGGAAAATCGGGAGCGGTGCTTAAGGGCTTTTTGATAGGGCAACCAAATCCAACGAAGCAGCCCCCAACGCTTGTACTGAATGGAATGAATATCTAAATCGGGGCCAAGCATGAAGCCGCCCACTAGGTAAGACAGGCAGATAATGACTGTAAGTAGCAGGCTTTGGGTAAGCCAAAGGGCAATCCCTACAACAACAGGCAGACACCAAAGCGTAATGCGGTCGTGGGTACGGCCTGATGGCATAAGGCTACAAAGAAGATGCGACACTCTATAGAGTAATACAAACGTTTTGCTTGAAAAGGATAAAAATTAGGATTTATTGCGTAGCTTCTTCTGCTATTATTTTAATTCCGGAGTGCTACAGCAGTACCCGCTCCGGGCGGTTAGCTCAGTTGGTAGAGCGCCTCCCTTACAAGGAGGATGTCACAGGTTCGAGTCCTGTACCGCCCATATTATTTTGCCTTTTTACTTAGCTGTTGGGGGTTCTAGCACAGTAACGTTGACCAGCGGCGTGACGTTGAAGCCTCGGCTGAGCAGCTCGTCTTGAATTTCGGTGGTGAGTCGGCGGCTAGTTGAGTCGGCGGCGATATTTTGGCCCGCTTTGGGCTGGACGTAGATGTCGCTGAGCATTGTGTTTTGGCCTTGGATGTCGGCACGGGTGAAGCGTACGTTGCTTTCGACGAGGCTAACGTAGGGATCGTTTTTAATGACTTCTTGAATGACGGCTACGGCTTTTTGAGATCGGCTGCTGCGAGTTAGATCGGGGGGGTTGGAAAACTGCCAGCTTAGCAGGATGGCTAAGGCGATCGCCGAAACTCCTAGCGCAATGGGAAACACCCGTCGCTTGCCCGCTGCATAAACCGCGCCGCCCGGTGCTAGCCCGTAGAGCCTAAAAACCGTGGCGCAAGAGAGATTGATCCCGACAAGCTGAAGCAGCAGCAGAAAGATGCCGCTAAGGGCCATTTCGGGCCGACCGATGGCGATCGCCATGCCAATCAATCCAGCCGGGGGAGCCAAAGCCGCTGCGACTAACATGCCAATGGCCGTGCCTGAGACTAAGCTGCTGCGCTCAGACTGAACCAGCTGCAAGGCTCCTGCAATGCCGCCCGCTAAAGGCAGCAGCACAGCGGTAGCTGAGACTTCGCTGGTCGATATCATCTGAGCGGTTGCGATGGTTTGCCCAAACGCCAAGCTTAAGGCCAACGTGACGCCTACCACCACCGCTAGCGCCGCAAAGTACCTAGCAACGCTGCGCTTAAGTAGGTTGAAGTCGCCTCTTGCTGAGGCGATCGCCACGTTCATTGCAGGCCCGCCAAATGGCGCAATCAGCATCGCGGCCACCAGCAAAAAAACGCTGTTGGTATAGAGCCCAATCCAAACGATGACGCCCGCGATCGCCGCGTAGGTTAAAAAGCTCGGCCAAGAGCCAATGCTTTGCACCCCCTGAAGAAAAACCTCCAGCGAACTGCGCGGCTGAACATCCGTCATCTCCTGCGGAATCTCATCGCTCGGCAGCTGCAAAAATAGAACGGCGCTAGGTGACAAAGAGACTGCGGCATTAGGAAGCTGTTCTTCCAAGGCGGCAAGCAGGTTACCAACCCTACGGTTAGGCACTAGCACCGTTACTTGCTCTAAAACGCTGTTGAGGTTCTCAACCGAACTCATTACTTGGCTATAGCTGTCACAGCCTGCGGCCAGTTGCAAAACCTGTTTACCATAGCCTGATGGAACCACAATCGTAAGCTGACGCATAACACGGGACTACTCAAAACTTTTATCTGGGTTGTTGCCTAGCCTGTCTTTAGTTTTTATCTAAGATAAAATCGCTGACAAAAAAGCCCTAACTGCGCCCAGACTATCGAGCTAAGCCGATCTTTCCCTGTCTCAGGAGACAGAAGCGTTAGCAGAGAACGCACAGAGTCATGACCTATTACCTTACAAGGTCTTTGCATTTCCACCTGCAAAAATCTGGCCTATAGAACTTACCCAAACTGGCGATCTGTGCTGTAAAGTCACAGATCATCACGCTATTGAGTTGTTGTACCCACCATGTTTTTCATCCGCCACTGGAAACGGTTTTTGGCTTTGGCCCTAGTCGGGCTGCTCTCTAGCTGGCTGATTAGCTGCGGCAATTCTGCCTCTACTAGCTCTTCTACAGACTCAAGCAGCGGCAAAGCCGAAGTTGAGTTTTGGACAATGCAGCTATCGCCCAAGTTTGACAGCTACTTCAATACGCTCATCGCCGATTTTGAAACCGAAAATCCAGACATTGCAGTGAAGTGGGTAGACGTGCCCTGGAGCGATATGGAAACCAAGATTTTGGCAGCGGTCTCGGCAGGCAACGCCCCCGACGTGGTGAATCTCAACCCCAACTTTGCCTCACAGCTTGCCGCCAAAGGCGCTTGGCTTACCTTAGATGACAAGCTCTCTCCAGCAGAGCAGGCCGTTTACCTGCCCAAAATTTGGCAAGCCACCCAGCTAGACGGTAAAAGCTTCGGCTTTCCCTGGTACCTCACTGCTCGCGTCACGCTGTACAACACCGATATTTTCAAGGCCGCAGGCGTCACCACCCCACCCGCCACCTTTGAAGAACTTGCTACCGTAGCCAAACAGGTCAAAGACAAAACGGGCAAATACGCCTTCTTCATTAGCTTTGTGCCTGAAGATGCCGCCGATGTCCTTCAGTCCTTTATTCAAATGGGCGTACCCTTAGTAGATGAAGAAGGTAACGCCGCATTTAATACGCCCGCAGGCAAAAAAGTCTTTCAATACTGGACGGACTTGTATCAGCAGGAGCTAATGCCTCGTGAAGTGCTTACCCAAGGCCATGAGCAGGCGATTCAGCTTTATCAGTCGGGCGAAACGGCAATTTTGGCATCGGGCGCAGAATTCTTAGATACCATCGCCACCAACGCCCCAGACATTGCGACGGCGACTAAGGTAGCACCCCAAATCAGCGGCAGCACAGGTAAACAAAACGTGGCCGCAATGGACTTGGTCATTCCTAAATCTACCGACGTTGAAGCCGCCGCCCTCAAGTTTGCGACCTACGTCACCAACGACGCCAATCAGCTATCTTTTGCTAAAGCGGCCAATGTATTGCCCTCCACCGTTGAGGCTATGAAAGACAGCTACTTTACCGATGTTTCAGCGGCAGCTACGCCAGTCGAAATCGCTCGCTCGGTGAGCGCTAGCCAGCTTGAAAATGCCGCTGTCCTCATTCCAGCAATGGAAGACGTTAAAGCGCTGCAAAAGATTGTGTACGACAACTTACAAGCAGCCATGCTAGGCGATAAAACCGTTGATCAGGCAGTAGCTGACGCCGCCGCTGAGTGGGACAATCGTTAGCTAGCACTAAAATAGGTCTGTTCGCAGCGAGTGCTGATGACGACACTTTCAACGCAGGTCAGTGAGATGCTCCAAATCATGAGGAAGGTAGAAGTTGTCCCGCACGACCCCAATTGGCGAGAGGCATTTAAGATTGAATCGAAACGAGTCACTGATGCTCTGAGCAAAAATGTTATTGCGATACACCATATTGGCAGCACAGCCGTTCCCGGCATCTATGCCAAGCCCATTATCGATCTGCTGATTGAGGTCAAAGACATTGTTGTGG